>PFWI01000290.1 GCA_002791075.1 bacterium (Candidatus Ratteibacteria) CG_4_9_14_3_um_filter_41_21
ATTAACGAGCAGTGAATGAGCGGGGGGCCGACCGGAACGAAGTGGAGGCGCCGACTCCCTCTTCCGGCATTTTCTTCTGGGGAAGAATGGGTCGGGAGTTCCGGCCCGCCTCACTAACTCGGCGGGCGTGCTAAGCAACGCTCCTTATTCGTCGCGTTAGCACCCCTCTTCCGGCACGGGAAGTTTATTTTTGCTTTGGGCTAATGCCGCAAGGAAGGCATCTACGATGGCCGGGTCAAATTGGGTTCCACGATTGCATTTTAATTCCTCAACGGCTTTCTTTTTTGAAAGAGCATCTCGATAAGCGCGCTTGCTGGTCATCGCATCAAAACTATCCGCAACCGCCAGGATTCTGGCACCTAAGGGAATCTCCTCATTCTTCTTTTTTTCCGGATAACCTTTTCCGTCATACCTTTCGTGATGATAAAGAATAATTGGGACGAGTTCCTTGAGGAAGCCTAATTCTCTGACAATTGCTGAGCCATTCACCGGGTGCTGATGAATTATCTTCCATTCTTCCGGGGTTAAAGAGCCAGGCTTATGCAGAATTGCTATCTCGACCCCAATTTTACCGATATCGTGAAGGAAAGCGGCGTACCGAATCATCTCTCTTTTTATTGGAGGAAGTCGCAATTTCCTGGCGATGAGATCGGCATAGTAACTTACCTTTTCGGAATGTCCCCGGGTGTACTCATCCTTGAGGTCGATAATGGCGGCTAAGGTTTTGATTGCGGAAAGATAACTCTTTTGCAGTTCTTCAAAAAGTCGGGCATTCTCAAGAGCGATGGTGGCCTGGGTAGCGAACATCAGGAGAATTTCCCCGTCCTCTTTTTTATAAAAGAAAGATTTTTTATTATAAATGGAGATTACCCCGATTTTTTTCTCCTTAAAGACAAGGGGAGCGCAGAGCAAAGAATGCAACTTCTCTTTTTTCAGCCAGGGAAAATAGACATATCTTTTGTCTTTAAAAATATTGTTGCTTGTGAGGGGAATTCCCTGGGCAAGAACTTCTCCGGCTATTCCGTTATCCGACTTGATAAAATGCTTGTGCCAGTGTTCCTTGCGGATTCCTTTTGCCGCCCTTAGAATCAATCTCTTTTTGTCTTTGCTCAGAAGCCGGATGCTAACCGCATCAGCGTCCATCTCTTTAATCAGGGTGTCAATAATCTCGGAGAGAATCTTGTTAGTTTTTAAAGTAGAAGTGAGCGATTGGTTTATTTTGTAAATGGCAAGAAGAGTGTTATACTTTTTCTGCAGATGTTTCTTTTTTGGGGGCACGTTCTCCTTTCTTGGAGAGTTTTTCCCCGGGGATCTCAGCCCAAAGCCTCTCCAAATTATAGAAATCGCGGGTGGGTTGATGGAAGATATGAACCATTACCTCTGCTCCGTAGTCCATCAGTACCCATTTCCCTTCCTGATATCCTTCCCAAGAACGTAATTGGTAATTGAAATTTTCGCGAATGCTATCGGCAATTGCTCTTGTCTGAACCAGCGAATCCGCGCTGCAGATAAAAAGATAGTCGGCAATCCAGTTAATTTTTTTCATCCTCAAGATGACAATGTCCTTGGCCTTTTTCTTTTTAGCCGCGG
>PFWI01000239.1 GCA_002791075.1 bacterium (Candidatus Ratteibacteria) CG_4_9_14_3_um_filter_41_21
ATTCACCAAACCACGTCATTGTCTGTAGTGGCAAAACTTGCTTTGCCGCCGAGTAGTGCGAGGTCTTGTTGCCTCGCCAATTAAAAAGCATAGGAATTTTCTTTTTAGCGAACCTGAAAGGTTCGCACTACGTAGAACACGGGGTTTACTGAGCTTTTACTATAAAAGTGTATCACAAATCAAAAATAAAAGTCAAATTTCCAAATTTGAGCGCTACCAAATTGTTTCTATAACTTTAGATTTTGTTATTTCCTTGTCGGCAGTAACCAATCTCACATCTTCATTTAGTAAATCCCGATATATTATAGCGGTCCCACAAATCAGAGCGTCGTGGATATCCAATTTTTCTGGTGCAGCCTCTACAACAGTTAAATCGAGAGGATGAATAGTAAACCGAGTATCTTTTTTTATCCCCTGAATAACTACATTAAGCCCTAATTTAGTTCTTCTCTTTGCAAACAAAAACTTTATTTCTGCTAGAACTAATAGAGGAACTATAATCTCTGCTCTTAAATCATCGAACACTTTAGAAGCCTTTTTTCCTAACCGAGAGCTATTAGTCAAAAACCAGATTAGAGCGTGTGTGTCTAAAACATAAATCATAATTTTCTTCTTAAATTTTTAACTCTGCCTCTTTTATTTCTTGAAAGGAAAAATCTCCTTCTTTGCTCCAAATACCGCGAAGTTGACTAAAACTTCCTTTTCTCTCTATTTTTTTTTCTTTACAAAGTTCAGATTTCAGAACTTTCAATTCTGCCTCTAAACTCCCAATTTTTATTGTAACCGTATCAGACATTTTACTCCTTCATTTTATTTTTTAGGATTGTAAAGAGTATATCAGGACTAAAAATAAAAGTCAAATTTCCTCCATACTTCTTGAAGAAATAGTAAATCTGCTTATTAATCTTCTTTAATTCTTGCTTGTTAATCCTTTCAGACAGCGTTTATCCCTCACCTGATTCTGATACCAGTATCCAGTATTTCTTTTATGAATAAGTCCTTAGTGTTGAAATCCTCAGTTTTCAATGGGTGAAACTCAATAAGATTGTTATAACCTCTGGTCAGGGGGAGCAGTTTCTCAACATCATAGAATCTTATCCCGCAGAAGTTATCGGAGACAAGCAAGATGTCAATATCGCTCCATTCATTGGGGTTGCCTCGGGCATAAGAACCAAATAAATAGGCTACTTTGATAGAAATTCCTTTCTCTCCCAATGTCTTTACAAGAGTTTTAATTTCTCTAATTACTTTATCTTTTTTAGAAGCCACCGGTAAATCTCCTTTATCCTGCGAAAATGTTCCTCGGTAAATTTTTTATTGCAGAGTTTATAAAAAGTAAGTGGGCTATAAAGAGACACCAGTCATATTTCCCTTCCTCAAACAAGATTTCAGATACCTCTAAATCGTGTGCTGCTGCTTTTAACCAGTATTCAATCTCGTCTTCATATTTCATAACTTTCCTGAAAAATTAATCCAGCCCAAAGGATTTTTGTCCGCAATTTCCTTTACGATTTTTTCAATTTTTACTTTCTTCATTTATTACCTTTTGAGATTCTAATCCATATTGCCAAAAACTTTCTACTAATTCAAATGCATAGGAATTTCCTTTTAAAACACTTACCACGAAAGCACGAAGACACGAAATAATAATAACCACGAATTTCTCGAATTTCACGAA
>PFWI01000119.1 GCA_002791075.1 bacterium (Candidatus Ratteibacteria) CG_4_9_14_3_um_filter_41_21
CTCGAGATTGCTTCTTCGTTTCACTCATCGCAATGACACTTCGTGTCAGTTCTTAATTAGAGAAATTCGCGTAATTCGTGGTAAAGTTTTTATTCGTGTGTTATTGGTGGTTAAGATGAAAAATATTGTTATTTTGGGTTCAACCGGTTCTATCGGCCAGAATACCCTTTCCATAATCCGGCAAGAGCCGGAAAATTTCCAGGTTGCCGGGCTCTCGGCAAAATCAAGCATTAATCTGTTAGAAAAACAGGTGGAAGAATTTCACCCGGAAACGGTGGTAATTACTGATGAGGAAGCGGGAGAAAAATTTTTATTAAGGTCTGCGGCAGAAAAAACAGAGGTAATTTTAGGCAATGAAGGTCTTCGGCAACTGGTGAAAAAGCCGGGGATTGATTTAGTGGTTATTGCTCTGGTAGGAATTGCCGGACTTCTCCCAACCTTAGAGGCGATCGAGGCCCGAAAAACAATTGCTCTTGCCACTAAAGAAGTTTTAGTTTCCGCTGGTTCAATTGTTATGTCACAAGCCAAGAAAAATAAAGTGGAGATTCTGCCGATTGATAGCGAGCACAATAGCATTTTCCAAGCTCTTCGCGGCCATCAAGAAGCAGAAATCAGGAGAATTATCCTTACCGCTTCCGGTGGTTCTTTAAGAGAAGTAAAGGGTGACCTCTCGGACATAAAACCTTCTGTCGCTCTCCGGCATCCGGTCTGGAAGATGGGCAAAAAAATTAGCATTGACAGCAGCACCCTGATGAATAAAGGGTTGGAAGTTATCGAAGCCCATTATCTTTTTGGAATTGCCCCCTCTTCTATCGAGGTAGTAATCCACAAGGAATCGATTGCCCATTCTTTTGTTGAATTTAGCGATGGTTTTATCCTGGCGACCCTGGCCCTCCCGAATATGAAACTCCCTCTTTCCTATGTTCTTCATTATCCTGAGAGGGCAAAAAGTAATTTGCCTAAGTTGAATTTTTCAAAGATTACAAAACTGAGTTTTGAAAAACCGGATTTTGACCGATTCCCCTGTTTAAAATATGCCTACGACGCTCTAAATAAGGGCGGAACAATGCCCGCAGTTTTAAACCGCGCTAATGAAGTAGCCGTAGAGGCATTCCTAAAAGAAAGAATAAATTTTGGCCGGATTCCTGAAATTATCAAGAAAACAATGAATTTGCACCAGGTGACGGAAGAACCGAATTTAGAGGATATTTTAGCCGCGGACAGATGGGCAGAAGAGAAAGCAGGAAAACTTATATAAACCACGAATAAACACAAAACTAATTTACCACAGAGTCACGGAGAACACAGAGTTCACCAAGAATTATAAATAAATCTTTTCTTGGTTATTCTTTGAGACTTTGAGTCTTTGTGGTGAAAGATGTTGTAGTTTTTCGTGTCTTCGTGGTAGTTTTTGTAATTTAAATGCATAGGAATTTCCTTTTTCTAACCACGAATTAACGCGAATTACTCTAATTCGTAAAATTCGATAAATTCGTGGTTTTATAACTTGAAATGGTAATTAATATTTTAGCAATTATTTTTGTTTTTGGTACGGTTATCATTATCCATGAATTAGGCCATTTTTTAGTGGCCAAAAAAACCGGAATAAGGGTGGAGAATTTTTCCTTTGGCCTGGGCCCGGCAATTTTTAAGTTTAAGAAAGGGGAGACCACCTACCAAATTTCTCTTTTTCCTCTGGGCGGGTTTGTAAAATTGGCCGGGGAGGAACCTAAAGAAGAAACTAAAGCGCAAAAGGATGAGTATTTCTCTAAATCTCCGGGCATAAGAGCGCTGGTAGTGGGGGCAGGACCTTTTAATAATATTCTTCTCGGATTTTTAATTTTTATTCTCGTTTTTATGCTGGGAGTAGATACTCTTGATTTTTCTTCATCCAAAATCGGCTCGGTGATCGAAAACGGCGCGGCAGAAAAAGCCGGTTTGCAGAAAAGCGATACCATTTTGATGATTAATAATCAGAAAATTGAAAAATGGGAAGATATGGCGGAGACAATTCACCAAAGCGCGGGGAAGAAATTGAAACTTCTGGTCCAACGAGGCGAAAAAAAATTCTTGTTAACGGTTACTCCTGAGGAGAAATCAATGCCTACGGTCACCGGCGGGGAAGAAAAAGTAGGCTTAATCGGAATTACACCATTTACCTATCGGGAAAGAGCTGGCTTTCCCTTAGCCGTAAAGAAAGCGGCGATAAATACCTGGAGGGTAATGGTTTTAATCTTTGTCGCTCTTAAAAAAGTCTTCACCCGGGAGATTTCATCTAAACTTCTAACCGGACCCATCGGAATTGCCCAGCTTACCAGTCGCTTTGCCCATTCAGGTTTGAGCAATTTCCTTTCCTTCCTTGCCTTAATCAGCATCAACTTAGGGGTTATTAACCTTTTCCCCTTCCCTATCCTGGACGGGGGCAGAATCGCGGGATTAGGGATAGAAAAAATCAGCAGGAAAAAACCAAGCAAACGGCTTTTGCAACTTTCTCAAACCATCGGCATCAGTCTTTTGCTCGCTCTTTTTCTCTTCATCACTTACAACGACCTTCTGCGAATATTTAAAAAATAAGGAGTTGAAGTAGTTGTTAACGGTTTTTCAGTTTTTTGATTAATTCATCGGCTATTTGATAAACCGGACCCGCGCCAATAGTAAGGATAACATCGCCGGAACGAACAATCTTTAAGAGATAATTGACAATTGCGGTAAAATCCGGAAGATAAAGAGCGTCCCCTCTATTTTTTTTGATTTTTTCTACCAGGCTTTTACTATTTACCAATCTTTTTTCCTTCGCGCTATCCCGCACAAAATAGATGTCCGGCACAATAATTAAATTTGCTTTTTTGAAGGCTTTGGCAAAATCATCAAGGAAAAATCTGGTGCGGCTATACTGATGAGGCTGAAAGACAGCAATAAGCCGGGAAACCGGATATCTTTGCCGGACTGCCGACAGGGTGGCTTTAATCTCGGTAGGATGATGCCCATAATCATCAATAACCGTAACCCTGCTAATCTCTCCTTTAATTTCAAAGCGCCGGCCTACTCCCTGGAAATTATCAAGAGCATTCTTAATTAAGTTTTTTTTAATTCCCAATTGATGACCGATGGCAAAGGCGGCCAAAGAATTCAGGATATTATGTTCTCCCGGTATTTTTAAAGAGAGAGCGGCAGAAAATTCTTTCCGATAAAGAATATCAAAACTTGTGCTATTCTTCTGGAGAGAAATTCCGGTCGCTTGATAATCATTTCCTTCTTTTAATCCATAAGTAAAAACTTTTGCCTTTGGCCGCAACTCTTTTTTTGCTTCCACCACTAAATCCTCCTTGGACGCCAACGTTTCCTGCGCGTCTTCCGAGATGACCAGGAAACCATCAGCAGGAAGAAGGGAAATAAATTTAACAAACGCTTTTTTTATCTCTTTCAAATCACGATAGTAATCAAGATGGTCTTCTTCAATGTTGGTTACGATTGCTACTTTTGGTTTTAAATGAAGAAAATTTCCTCCAAATTCACAGGCTTCGGCTACCAGAAAATCACTGCTTCCTATCCCGGAGTTACCTCCCAGTTCTTTTACCTCCCCTCCGATAACAAAGCTGGGGTTTTCTCCGGCTTCCTTGAGAATAGTGGTAACCATTGCCGTAGTGGTGGTTTTGCCGTGGGTTCCGGCAACGGCAATTCCAAATTTCTTTTCCATCGCCAAACCCAGCGCTTCGGCATAGATAATCACGGAGATTTTCCGTCTTTTGGCTTCTTTCAGTTCCGGATTATTCTCTTTAATCGCCGCCGAAGCAATAATCAAATCCATATCTTTGCTGATATTTTTGGCTCTTTGACCCAGAAAAAATTTCATTCCTTCCCTTTCTAATTTCCCGGTAAGATTGGTGGCGACCGTATCTGAGCCGGAAAGAATCTTCTTTTCTTTCAGAAGAATCCGGCCAATTCCGGAAAGGCCGATTCCCCCCGCTCCAATAAGATGAATCCTTTTTTTATCCTCTAACATAATTTATAGTATGGAATTTCTTCTTATCATCCACGAATGAACACGAATAAAAAACTAACATTAAAATGCCACCCTGAGTGTTATATGTCATGCTGAATGCTAATGAAGCATCTCGTTGTTAAAGAGTGAGATT
>PFWI01000131.1 GCA_002791075.1 bacterium (Candidatus Ratteibacteria) CG_4_9_14_3_um_filter_41_21
CATCCTGAATTTTTAGAGGCCTTAAAACCATACCGGAAGTAGAGGTTTTTGAAATGAGTGGAGGTTGGTATGTCGCAAAAGTAAGTCTTTTGCGACGTTGGGATGGGTGGGGGGAGAAGAGTACCGACGAGGGCGGGGAAGGGGATTTTGGAGTTTTGCGACGTTCGGAACGAATTCTTAAAGAAATTAAGCAATGAAAAGCGATGTTGAGTTAAAGGAAAAATAATGGAAGGAAAGGTATGCCCTCTTTTTAGGGCCACAATAGACAGAGAAGACATCCAGAAGTGTCTTAAGGAGGATTGCGCATGGTGGGATACGCATTATAATTGTTGTGCTATTTTGTCTTCTGCTGTGTTGCTCGAGGTATTAGCTAAAAGAGAAAAAGCGCAATCTAAAATCTATGAAGAAAAAAGTTGATCGAATGTTTGGATAGGTTGAATAAAAATAATTTTTTTATTGACAATACTACTTATAAGTAGTATAATTATTTCAGGAGGCAAAAATGGGAAATAAGATTTCTTATATCAGAGGTGAACAGAAGAGAATAGCAGTGATGGTAACGAAGAAATTCAGAAAATACTATTTAACCGGCGGGACGGCTTTGGCTTTTTATTTTGCGCATCGGTTTTCTGAAGATTTAGATTTTTTTACTCAAGAGTATAAGAAAGAGGAACCTGAGAAAATAATTGATTTTATTTCTAATGAGACGGGTTTTAATTTTAAGTTAGACGCTGAGCAAGATGACCCCAAATTGATTCCTATGAAGGTTTATTTTTTAGAGCTCAAGAAAGGGTGTGTTTTAAAGATAGATTTTGTCCAGGATTTCCAGAAGAATATCAAAGGGATAAAAAATGGGATGCATTCCGTAGAAGATATCTATTATAGAAAAATGTCTATTGGTACGCGGACAGCTGGAAAACTAGATATCATCGGCAAAGAAATCCCTGCTGGACGCCAAAGCGTAAAAGATTTATTTGATATTTATTATTTATCAAAACATTATCGGCCTTTATCGGATTTCTTCTTTGAATATTTTTCCTATGATAAAGCAGAGGGCCTTATTGCTTGGTATAGGGGATTTAACCGGATGGATTTGAAAGTCGGGCTTCTGGATTTAGTTCCTAAGGTCAACACCGGTGAAGTAATAAGATATTTGGATAGCGAAATTTTAAAGAAGCTGCCAGAGAAATTAATCTAGGGTGGGTGGTAGAAGATGAAAATAAATTGGTTATGGGATAGCCGTATCAAAGAGAATGCGGTAAGGAAAATCTTAAGGGATGAGGATAATCCTAAATTTGATATCTACGCGGAAAAGCTTCTTTCCCGGGTTAATGATCCTAAGATGGTGTTTAGTATTGTTGACAAGGCGGCTTTCTGCAAAAAGTGGCCAAGTATAAAAAAGCGAATAAAAAAAGACCGCTGGCTTGGAGATAGAGTGATTTTTTGGCAGACGATATATGAACGCATTCTCGAAGGATTAAAAGAACAGGGGGTTAAAATAAGAGAACCCCGGGAAGTAGAAATCTCGGCTGAAAGAATAAAGTTGGCGCGGGAGATTAAAGATATACGAGTGGAATTGGGCTATACTCAAAAGGATATGGCCAAAAAACTCGGGGTAATCCAACAGTATATTTCTAAGATCGAAAATGGCTATGAAAATTTCTCTGTAGATAC
>PFWI01000153.1 GCA_002791075.1 bacterium (Candidatus Ratteibacteria) CG_4_9_14_3_um_filter_41_21
TTCGTGCTTTCAAGTTTTCTGTCTTCGTGGTAATCTTTGTAATTTAAATTATGATTAAGAAAGGATTTACTCTTTTGGAAACTTTGGTAACTATGGTCATTGCGTTTTTAATCCTGGGGGTTATTTATGGTTCCTACCAGGGGGTTTTTGGAACGACCCGGGAAAGTAAGGAACTATTCAGCCATTATCAAACTGCTAACCTTCTTTTAAGAAAAATGTCCGAGGAAATTGCTTCATCTTTTATTTCTTCTGGTTTACCGTTTCAGGGAGAAAGAGAAGAACTGATTTTTTTTACCAGTAAAAGTTCTGCCAACTCTGACCTTAGTAAAATTAATTACTTTTTACGTCCGGATAATAAGGAAGAGAAAATTCTTATCCGCAGAGAGACTATTCCTTTCTCTGCTGTCCCCGGGAGACCTTTTTCTCTCACGCCTCTCAAGGGAATTTCATTCCGATACTTTGATGGAAAAGAATGGCTCTCTCAATGGGATTCGGAAACAAAATTGCCTAAATCGGTGAGCATTGAACTAAACTTAGATGAAGAATTTCCATCATTTTCTACCCTTATTCCTTTAGATAAAAGAGGTTAAAACCACAGATGACAGCACAGCTGTCATTGCGAGTCCGCTCTTTTTGGACGTGGCAATCTCGTGATTAAAAAAGAATGAAGCAAGGGTTTATTCTTTTTCTGGTTCTGGCGATGATAAGCATTCTTACTATTGGAGTAGTCAGTTATAATTATTGGATCAGGACGAAGAGCGTTTTTGCCAACAACGCCGTTTTTGATTTGAAAACCTCTTATCTGGCGAAAGCAGGTATCAATTACGCTTTCTTCCTTCTTCAAAATGATCAAGAGCCGTCCGATAATCTGAATGAAGATTGGGCCAGGATTGAGCCGTTTACCCTGGGAGGAGGGAAGGTGAGGGTAAAGATTACCGATGAAAGCGGAAAAATTAATATTAATAGGTTTAAGGAAAACAGAACAATTCTTTGCCGATTATTTGACGTTCTGGAGTTAGAAAGCGGAAAAATAGATGCTATTGCCGACTGGATTGATGCTGACAATATCCCGTTGCCCGATGGCGCAGAGAATGAATATTATATTAGTTTAAAACATCCTTATTTCTGCAAGAATGCTCCTCTGGATACCATCGGAGAATTGATTATGATTAAAGGGATGGATAGGAAAATTCTTGATGATGAAGAAAAAGGGTTAATAAATTTTTTAACCATGACTTCGGGTAATGAAATTAATATCAATACCGCTCCTTCAAAGGTTTTAGAAGCAATCCTGAATAATCGCGCTCTATCCGAACGAATTATTAGCCAGCGGGAAGAAAAACCTTTTACCAATAAGACAGAAATAAAGGATTTTTTGGAACCGACCAAAACAGATTTGTTTACCTGCGAAAGTAATGTCTTCTCCCTTGAATCAACAGGGATAATTCCTCCTCATTACCAAAAAAAGATTAAAGCTATTATCCAAAAAAATCCCCTTAAAATTCTTTACTATAAAGTAGAATAAACAAACTATCTCCTCCCCCCTGGAGGGGGAGGATGGAGGAGAGGGGGGGGAAATCTGTAATTAAAATGCATAGGAATTTCCTTTTTTGGCGAACCTGAAAGGTTCGCACTACGTAGAACTAAGATGTAGTGCGAGGCTTTTAGCCTCGCTAATTTATTGTATGGAATTTCAAAGTTTCCCCTCACCTACGTTTCCTCTCCCCAAGGGGAGAGGATGGAGGTGAGGGGGCTAATTTATAAAACATGAAAAGAAGTATTGGAATTGAGGTCGGGACTAATTTTATCCGGGCGGTAATGTTGAGTAAACTCCGGGGAAAAATAAAAATTATTAAATCTTTGCAAGAACCCTGGAACTGGAAAGATAGCCAGGATTTACCCGTTTCCCTTAAAGAAATTTTAGTTAAAGGAAAGCCTGCGGTTTACCTTTCCGTTCCTAAATCACTAACCTTTTTCAGAAAGGCTTCTTTTCCCTTTAAAAACCGAAAAAAGATTCTTCTTGCTCTTCCCTATGAACTTGAAGAGACCCTTTCTTTGCCGGCAGAGCAACTCAATTTTGATTTTTACGTAATGGAAAGAAGCGAGAGATTGCCACGCACCCTATTGTCATTGCGAACCCGAAGGGTGAAGCAATTTCATGAAACTGAAATAATGGCCATCGCAATCCCGAGGGAGATAACCAAAAAGATTTTAACTCCCTTTGAGAAAATAGGAATAAAAATTTCCTCTCTGGAGAGTGCGGCTATTTCCCTTTTTAATTGTTATTTCCTTTCTTTAACCATGAAGAAAGGAAATTTTTTTATCTTGTATCTATCTTCCGATGAAGCGCTTCTTAATGTAGTGAAGGATGGGCTTCTGGTGGATGCCCGCGCCATAAAATACCAGAATGCCATTGAGCAGGAAATTTTCTATGCCGGGAAAGCATTTTTCAGGCAGGAATCGGAGGGAATTTTTCTTGCCGGAGAAGAAAATCCCTCTTTAGAAAATAAGTTAAAGGAAAAATTAAATTTGCCCATCATCCATCCTAATTTAAAGAGCATAAGCTCTTTAAATCCAGAGTTTTCCCTTGCTTTTGCTCTGGCGATGAGAGGTTTTATCCGTTTCCCCTTGCGGGTTGATTTAAGGGAGCGGGATAAGGTAACTTTTCCTGGGAGAAAAACCATTCTAATATTTTCGCTGGCGATGATTCTAGTTCTCTTACTTTTACCTTTTTTTAACCTCAAACAAAAAGAGAAAGAACACCAATGCTTGAAAGAGGAGATGAGAAAAATCTCTCAAAGTATCTTTCCCTTGCCCCAGGGAACCTCACTGCCTGTAGCGGAATTAAAGAAAAGATTACAATTATCCGACGAAGGCTCTGAGGAGATAACTCTTCTTTTAAAGAAAGAAAAGTCTCCCTTAGAGAGTTTAAAGAGATTTTCCGCGCTCATCCCGCAGAATTTGAAGATTGAGGTCCAAACTATGTCTTTAGACCGAAGAAAAATAGGCGTTTCCGCTAATCTTTCTTCTTTAAAGGAGATTGACCAGCTCAAGGAAATTTTAGAAAAGAGTCCCTATTTTGAGGAGATAAAATTTGGGGAAACCCGGTTAAATAAAGAAAAAGGAACAATAGAATTTAGCCTTAATTTGAAGATAAGGTAAATGCAAATAAAAGATAAGAAAGTTATTGCTCTGGGAGGGGTTCTTCTTTTTTTTCTCCTCGTGCAATTTTTCTTCCTGCCTACTTTTAAAAGAACCAGAAATTTAAATAAACGGCTAAAAAATTTCAGAGGAGAACTTTCCGAAATCAAGAGATTAAAAAAGGAATATCTGCTCAGGAAAGAGTACTTAGACTTCTCCGGAAAGAAGAAAAATTTTTCTTTTTATTCTTTATTGGAGAAGATTGCTTTAAGTTGCGGGGTAAAAGAAAATATTGTCTCCCTGGTTTCGGTCAGCCGCCCCCTTTCTTCCACCTATAAAAGTGTAGGTTTGGAGATTAGGTTGGAAGGGATTGAGCTAAAAAAATTAACTGAATTTTTAACCGGAATAGAGAATGCCCAGGAGCCAATTGCCATCAGCCGGCTTTTAATCGAGCAGGAGAAAGCCGGATTGTTAAAGGTAACGGTGGAAATAGTAACGGTTCAGGAAGTTTCATAGCTAATGTCATTGCGAGGAGCGAGATTCTTTCGTCTGTCATTGCG
>PFWI01000238.1 GCA_002791075.1 bacterium (Candidatus Ratteibacteria) CG_4_9_14_3_um_filter_41_21
AAGTTAGTTTTTAGTTAACATCTCTCTATGTCAGTATACATCGCTAATTGTCACTCATAGATACTATTTTTAGATAATGGTAGAAATAAACCGCTTTTCTTATATTTGCAAGTATTCCCAGCGCTTCTCGCTTATAGAGGAAGTTTTGGTTCATTCTAATAATCCAGACTTTGTCATTTTTTGGGGATAGTTCTGCTCCATGGGAGACAAACCGATCTTTAAATGTCTCAAGAGAGATTCTTCTGAAGCTTGCTGGCAAATGTTTTTTTTAAAGATATGGAAACAATTATAAGCAATAGTAACCAGATGAAGATAAGCCTCATTTCCCCGGAAGAGTTGCGAGGGCATCTTCCCGGCGTTAAAAGGATTCTTTGCTTCTTTAAAGAAATTCTCTATAGTTTGCCTTTGATGATGAAATTCATAGATGCTCTCAGGTTCAGAAAGAAAAGAGATGTTGGTAATAATGGCATAGCGAAGAAGTTTCTTTCTTTTCTTCATCTTTAGTTTTTCCTGTTCTTTCTCAACTAAAATAATACGAAGTTTGTTGGGGCAGTGGTTAAGAGTCTTGCCCCAACCAAGATCGTAGAGCCGGGTTTTCTCATCATACTGTCGCCAGTTTGCCTCCTCCAGTTTTGTGTCTTTATAGGCCCTTACCCAATTATAGTTAGCGGTGGTCACAAACTGGTGACCTTCGGAGAAACAATAATTTAGCATCTTGCTATTACAGTAAAGTCCGTCAACCCGGATGATTAGATTCTTTATCCCTAACTTCTTCTGGGTATCACTAACAGTTTCTTCAAAGTGGGAAAAGGCACCAGTTTTGGTATTGCCAGGATGAAGTTTCTGGCTAATCGCTTCTTCTCTGATAAAACCAACCGACCATTGGTAACAGGGTTTACCTTTGTTCTTTTTATTATATCCAATGACTGCCTTTTCTCTCTTTTGACTTTCTACCGAATGAGTGGTACCATCAATGTCTAAAATAGGGAGATCCTGAATGCTGCTTTCTCCGAACTCTTTTAAAATTTGGGTATTAACCGCATCTAATTGCCGAAGATGCCAGAGAGAAAATTCGTTGATAAAGTTTCTGGCGGTAGTTACCCCAAAGAATCGGGGCAAACCAATAAGATTAGCCAACTTTTCCTCGGTGGAAAGAAGAGGTTTAATCTTTTCGAAACGTTTGATGCCTAAAAGAATAATTACTACCAGAGCCAGGCACATCTTAAAAGCGGGGAATGGTTTATGCCGTCTCTTTGTTGGCCTTTCCCGATTGCGTTTATTCTTTACCGTTAACAGCTTAAGCCTTTTGGGAAGATGCAAAATGTCTATTAGAAACCAGACCAAAAGGGCAAAGAGCCCATACTTGGTGAGGGTATCCCCCTCAAACTCAACTTTGATATCCTTTATTTCCATAGTGGCAGCCTCCTTTCTAAAAACTACTTACTACCACTATAGCAAATTGTTGGACTTTTGTCAAATTATCTTTTCAAAGAACAAAGGAATAGTAATAGTTTAAGCAATGAAGCCAATAATTCTATATTTACTTAATGCCACTATAGACGGCATTTCACGGTTATTTGTGGATTTCCGTTAAATAACATTGAAGG
>PFWI01000174.1 GCA_002791075.1 bacterium (Candidatus Ratteibacteria) CG_4_9_14_3_um_filter_41_21
AAGACTAAATTTTCAGAATCATATTGACGCTCTGGGCATAACCAACCCTTTACATATTCATACTTGGGATCTTGACTTGGAACTCGGTCCCAACGGACTGGCTCGAAACCGGCATACTCATAACAATGTTCAGTAAGACCGACACAACTCCACGTGTGAGGGCCTTTATCAGTACCAAGTGATTCAAGTGATACGAATTCATCACCTAATTTCATGAATGCAGATTCAATAACTTTCCGGCGCTGAGCAGCAGAAATCGCAGGTGCAGTTTTTGCTCCCATGAACTGCCCTACATATAAAACATCCAAAGATTGAATATGAACTCCCCCATCAGGGACAGCCTCAATAATTCTATGACTACCCCTAATATCAGGATCTAAGTTCGTAAGCCAGCGCCAATAAAGAGCTGCGTGTCCTGGTGCCCAGGGATCCCGGTAGAGAATATCCCCTTTTTCGAATTTTTCAATTGCGCCTGCCGAATTACTGACTAATAGTACAGTCAGAATTAATATTGAGAATAAATATTTTTTCACCCTACTCATTTTTTATTTATTTTTTTATCAAACAGAGAAGAAACAAAAATAATTCCAAAACCGGTACACCCAGCCATCGGAGCGTAGGTTTTAAGTAACTCCATAGTAAAAAAGCAACAAAAGAGTGCGACAATTAAAGCACTTACAATAGTTCCTGATGCAATCCGTACCCAAAAAAGATTTATTTTCTTAGTAGCCTCCTTTCCAATGCTTATCCCTAATGCCATTATCCCAGGCATTAAGGTTAAACTAAAGAAAGACATAAAAATATAAGGAGCGCAGTTGCCTCTAAAGATGGGAAGAAGAATAGGAAATGTAAAGATAGAACGAAAGATAAAACAACTAATAAATACAATCATAATAGTTTGAACAGAAATTTTTATCAAGCTATTTTTACCCGGAGTTAATATATCTCCAAGAGAGATTCCCAGACCGGCAGAGGCGCCAAAGGTGCCGATATAGATAAAGGCGCCAAAGAGTGTTCTCCAAGGTATATAGACATTTTTGACAAAAAAAGAATAGGGGATTTCAGAATATACACTAATCATTCCTCCAAGAGCTCCACCAAGCGTAATGTAAATAACCTTTTTAAATTTACTCATTGCCTAATTTTTCTATTGCCTCTTCTATCTTCTGTTTAGTAAAAGAGTCCTCAGTCTCTAACAAAATAGCCTTGAGAAATGGAAGAGCCCTTTTATCTCCTATCTCTGCCAGTGCTAATGCAATATTTATCCTGACGAACTCATCCTTACCTTCAAGAGCTTGAACCAAAGCATTAAATGTGCTTTATCTCCACCAATCTTGCCTAAAGCTTCAGCGGCCTGTGAACGAACATAGGCACTTTCATCCTCTTGAAGAAGGAGAATCAGTGAGTCAACTGCACTTACGTCCTTTATATCTCCCAAAGATTTGGCTACATGCATTCTCACAACTTCATCCTCATCCTGTAATGCTCCTATTAGTTGTGGGACCGCAGAAGAATCTTTTATCATCCCCAAGGACTTGGCCGCATTTATCTGGGCATAGTAACCATATTTTTCTTTATTCTGGAGAACTACTA
>PFWI01000013.1 GCA_002791075.1 bacterium (Candidatus Ratteibacteria) CG_4_9_14_3_um_filter_41_21
GACTTAAAAAATGGAAATTTCATTGACCCCTGGGAATGTTCCTATTCTTATAAATATCCGCAATCTGAACATCTTAATGCAGCCTATCTTCTTTACTCTAATGGTCCGGATATGATTTTTGGCACTGAAGATGACATTGCAAACTGGTAGAAAAACTGCCTTCACTCTTCTGGAAATATTGGTAGTTTTGATTTTGATTGGACTTTTTAGTTTAATGAGCATTCCGGCTTTTTTCAATAAACTTAAAAAATCCAGATTAGAAGCTACCACAGCCGGTATTGCCCAAAGTTTAAAATTAGCCAAAAGTTATGCCCTGGCTAAAGGAAAGATTTGCCGGGTTGATTTCGATTTGCTTAACGGAGGCTGGGGAGTTTATGAAGAAAATGGAGAATTGAAAGACAAATGGCTGAAACTCCCTGCCAACATCAAAATAAAAGCGGTTACGAAAAGTTTTAATCCCGCAATTTTTAGAGCCGACGGGACCATCAAGGAAGCCGGGCATCTTATTCTTGAGAACATCCGGGACCATTCCACCAAGAAAATTATCGTTAATAATTTAGGAAGAGTGAGAGTAGAATAGGCGAGATAAGAGATGACTGAATTTGTTCGCTCGGGCTTTTTTATTCCTCCCCAGCACTTATTCCAGGGGTAGTGAGGGTTTCCGAAATAAGTGCTGGGTGCGGCATAACCGCCAGCTTCGCTCACAAACCCCAGTCATCTCTTGGTAGCGGTGCGATTTATCGCACGAAAGATACAGAGGGGCTTGAGTCGTCTTTGAGGAAGAGGAAAGACAAAAATGAAGAAAGGGTTTACGCTAATTACAGTTGTTTTTGCCCTCGCTATTTTAACCATCGGAGTCTTAAGCATTGTTCTCCTCTTTCCTCCGGGGCATAAAGCAGTCGACCGAAGCAGGGCAATGACTATTGCCGCGTTAATTGCCGACCGGGAATTAAACACAATCCAGACTCTTTATAGCAGTTTTGATTCGCCTCCTCCTCCGGAAGAGCTCTTCGGCCGCGACCCTGACTTTCCAAGATTTTTTTGGAGAGCAATAATCTCGGGAAAGGAAATCTATACCGTTGATTTAGAAGTTACCTGGGAAGAACAAAGAAAAAAACAGCAAGAATCATTCACCACAAAATTTACTAAACATTAGAATGAGAAAAAATACCGCTGGTTTTACTGTTTTGGAATTTCTTGTTGCCGCTTTTATCCTGGTCATCGTTATTGGGTCAAGTCTGCTTCTTTTCAAGAAGAGTTCCTCTTCCTTTTCTGAAGGCAAGAATAAAGCAGAAATTTATCAAGACGCCAGAGAATGCCTTGGTTTTATAGGGGCTCACTTAAAAACCGCTTTGGTAAACGACTGGGAGAACAACCGCATTAACTTTATCGGGGAGGAAAAAAAAGTAAAATTCATCGGCCCCTTTTCTACCCCGGAGGATGCTTCCGATATTTGCAAGATGAGCTTTTATCTGGAGGGGAAAGAGATGAAAATCTGGCTGGAAAGAATGGGAAAAAAAGAAAAGGATTATTCCTTTCCCGATTCTTTTCCCGGCAGTCAAACCTTAATTAGTAACATTCAGGAATTGATT
>PFWI01000039.1 GCA_002791075.1 bacterium (Candidatus Ratteibacteria) CG_4_9_14_3_um_filter_41_21
ATTGTAATAAGCTAGCCCAAGGTTAGTATGCGCCTATTGTAATAAGCTAGCCCAAGGTTAGTATGCGCCTCGGCATAGTTGGGGTTAATAGCAATGGCTTTCTTACATTCAGCGATTGCTTCATCAAACATCCCTTTGTCCCCATAAGCTAGCCCAAGGTTAGTATGCGCCTCGGCATAGTTGGGGTTAATAGCAATGGCTTTCTTACATTCAGCGATTGCTTCATCAAACATTCCTTTGCTGTCATAAGCTGCCCCTTTAAATAAATGAATAGCAAACTCATTTTTTACTCTTTTCTCTAAAACATCTTCAATTATCTTTAAACCTGCCTCTGCCGGTACATAGAATTGATCGATTTTTAGGGCTTTTTTGAATTCCTCCTCTACTTCCTCAAATCTTCCTTGGCTACCATATTCTATGCCTTTATCATAGCATTCCTTGGCAGTTTGAGCATAAGATATCCCAACCCCCAGAGACAAAACCATTAAAACTAACCCACTTATTCGTAAAACTCTCATAGTTAACCCTCCTTACCTTTTCGCTAACATCTCTGCTGCTTCCTCTAAGTCTTCCGGAAATACATCCACATAATATCTTAACGTTGTCGCCACATCTGAATGCCCTAAATACCGCTGAACCAACTTAGCGTTTTTGAATTCCTTTAGAAGCCTTGTCCCAACGGTATGCCTTAAAGCGTGCGGCGTAAGATCAGTTTCAATCCCGCTTTCTTTTACCCACATCTTAAAATCTCTCTGTACCTGGCGCGGGCTGATCCTGGCGCTATTTCTAGAAACAAACAAAGGCGCTTCCGGCGCAAGGCTCTCCCCTTTTTTCGCTTTCATTCTTAAATAATCTTTCAGGTGCTTTTGCAGCGCCTTTGGGAAATAAACCGCCTTGTATCTATCTTTCTTCTCGCCTTTTTTGGTCCATCCCTTAACCTTTATCTCTAATTTGGCTCTGCCGGCGTGTTCAACATTAAGACTTAATGCCTCTGAAATCCTTAACCCAGTAATAAGCATAAGATGATAAAGCATATACGCCCTCTCAGCATCCTTGCGATTCTTAAGGATATCTAAAAACCTTTCTTCTTCCTGGGGCGTAAGGCATTTTATGTTTGCGCTCATTTTTAACTTTCCTGTTTCACCAAATCTTTCTTCTTCTCAAGCAGCTTGTTTCTCTCAAGCCGAAGCAAGGTCGGTAAAATAAAATTGGGATTAATCCCTTGCTCTATTAAATTCTCTCTGGCCTTCTCCTCTAACTTTTCTTGTTTCTCTCTAGGTAGCTGTCCAAATACTTTGTCTAAATCCTCTCCTCTTTTTCTTTCTTCTTCCCTTTGCTTATCTTCTTCTACCCTCTTTTGTTGCTCTGCCTTTTCTTTTTCTTCTACCAGACGTTTGCTCTCCTTATCGCCCAGAGCCTGGCCAATAACTTTAGGAATAATCCGGATACTATGGATCTCTTTTATATTATCTACAGCCCAGCCTAACGCATAGGAGACTTCTTCTTTGGTGTATCCTTCATCTACTAAATCCTGGAGCACAATCATTCCTTCCCGCTTTAATACTTCTGACACCTTTTCCTGTCCTAACCCCTGATAAAAAGTTAC
>PFWI01000098.1 GCA_002791075.1 bacterium (Candidatus Ratteibacteria) CG_4_9_14_3_um_filter_41_21
CCTTCTTCTATGGTAATCCAGAATCTGGTCATTCTTTTATCGGTAATGGTTAAAATTCCTTTCTCCTTCTGTTTCTTAAAAAGAGGAATGATGCTGCCTCTACTCCCCACCACATTTCCATAGCGGGCACAACTAAATTTAGTTCCTCCTTCTCCTGAATAAGAGTTCCCCTGTGTAAACATCTTCTCGGCGGTTAGTTTTGTTGCTCCATAGAGGTTAACAGGGTTTACTGCCTTATCGGTGCTAATCGCAATAACCTTTTGCACGCCATTGTCTATCGCAGTATTAATAACATTCTCTGCCCCGATAATATTTGTCTTTACCGCTTCAAAAGGGTTATATTCACAGGAAGGCACTTGTTTTAAAGCGGCAGCATGAACGACATAATCAACCTCATTCATTGCCCGGTTAAGTCGTTCCTTATCCCGGACATCTCCGATGAAGTATCGCAGAGATGGATAATCATCTTCTCTGTAAATCTGCCTCATTTCAGACTGTTTTAATTCATCCCGGCTGAAGACGATAAGTTTCTCGGGATGATAATTTTTTAGAACAATCTCGGTAAATTTTTTGCCAAAGGAGCCAGTCCCGCCAGTTATCAGAATAACCTTTCCATTCAAACTCATTTTAACCTCCTCCACCAGGCATCATTTTTTTGATACCAGCGAATTGTTTTTATCAATCCTTCCCTAAAACTTACCTCTGGTTTCCAGCCAAGTTTTCTGATTTTTCTGTTATTTAAGGAATAACGAAAATCGTGTCCCGGCCTATCCTTGACCAATTCAATCATCTCCTTTCCTTGGTGCATATTTTTTAAAATGGCCTCGGTAATGGTAAGGTTTGTTCTCTCATTTCCGCCACTGATATTATAAATTTCTCCTAATTTTCCTTTTATCAGAATTAGGTCAATCGCTTTGCAGTTATCCTCTACATAGAGCCAGTCGCGGATATTTTTTCCGCGGCCATAGAGAGGAACCTTTTTATTCTCCATAAGATTCGTAATAAATAGAGGGATTAGTTTCTCCGGATATTGGTAAGGGCCAAAATTATTGGAAGACCGTGTAATCATAACCGGTAATCTATAAGTGATAAAATAGGAGCGAACAAGTAAATCCGCAGCCGCTTTAGTTGCTGCATAAGGAGAATTTGGCTGTAAAGGCGACTCTTCCGAAAAGGAACCTCTTTTTATGCTTCCGTAGGATTCATCCGTTCCTACCTGGATGAAACGGGAGATGCCAGATTTCCTGGCGACTTCCAGAAGGGTAAAGACCCCCACCACATTAGTCTGAATAAAGGGTTTAGCCTCTTTAATGGAGCGGTCAACATGGCTTTCTGCGGCAAAATTGATTAAAGCCTCGCAATTGCGCATCGCCTCTTCCACAACCTTCTTATCACAGATGTCACCCTTGATGAAACAATAATTTGGATTGTTTTCTATATCTCTCAGGTTCTCCAAATTTCCGGCATAGGAAAGATTATCCAGATTAACCAGAGAATCTTCCGGATGCTTTTTAAGGAAATAATGGATAAAGTTGCTTCCGATAAAGCCGCAGCCTCCGGTGATTAAGATTTTCATTTATCTTCTCTCTCCCAGTTATAAGGAATCCTTTTAGTATGGGCAGGGAGCCTGAATTCATCCGGCTTTTGGTAGTTGTAGGTTTCTGTCGGTATATTTATTATCAGAACTTCCTCTTCGCTGATACACTTAAAACCGTGATAAACTCCTTTTGGGATATGGATGAGAAAGGGGTTATGCTCGCCAACAAAAAATTCATTAGTTTCCTTGTAAGTAGAGGACTTTTTTCTGGCGTCGTAAAGAGCAATCTTTGCCATTCCTTTTACCACAGCTACATTATCATCCTGTTTCTGATGAAAATGCCAGGCCTTAACCGTTCCCGGATAGGCTGTCGTTAAATAAACCTGTCCAAATTTAGTGAAGAAATTATCATCACTGCGAAAAATCTCCATTAATCTGCCCCGTTCATCGGGAACAACTTTCAACTTTTTAGTCTTTACTCCTTTAATCATTTTTCTCCTTATCT
>PFWI01000205.1 GCA_002791075.1 bacterium (Candidatus Ratteibacteria) CG_4_9_14_3_um_filter_41_21
TATCAGATTGCGCAGGATTGGGACTTAGATACGATAATTAAAAAGTGCAGTGAATTGGGCTATGAGGGAGTGGAGTTAAGAACTACCCATTCCCATAAGGTAGAGGTTAATTTATCTGGCGAAGAAAGGAAAGAGGTCAAGAAAAAATTTGCGGATTCCCCGGTGGAATTGGTTGGTTTAGGCTCAGCCTTTGAATACCACAGCCCGGATAAAGAGGAATTAAAAAAGAATATTGAAGGGACAAAGGAGTATATTAAATTAGCCGCGGATGTGGGAGCTGAAGGAGTAAAAGTTAGACCGAATGCTTTCCCCGAAGGAATTTCCCGGAAAAAAACTCTTTTCTCTTCTGAAGGATAGCGGATATGAGGGGTTCTGTCTTGCGGAAATTCCGGAGAGTCCAGAGCCGGAGAGGTTTTTGCGTTACTACAAAGCATTATTTGATGCTTGTAGTAAATAAGGAGGAGTTCGGATGAGTACCAGCTACTTTGTTCCCAGTGATTATCATTTGAAATATCTTGCCTCATTGAAACCGGAGATGGCCTATAAAAAGGGAGAAGAGCCTGTTTCCTGGCAGAGAAAATTCCGGGCTCGTTTAAAGGAATTGCTGGGGGATTTCCCAAAAAAGAAGGCTCCTTTAAAGCCCAAAATTTTGGAGCGCAAGGAATTTCGCGACTACTTCAGAGAAAGATTGGTCTTTACCAGTGAACCATTTGCCGATGTCCCGGCCTATCTTCTTATTCCTAAAAATGTTTCTCTTCCAACTCCGGCGGTAATCTGCCTGCAGGGTCATAGCCCGGGGATGCACATCTCTATCGGTGAGGCAAGGAGCAAGCATGATAAGGAATCAATTGCCGGGGACAGGGACTTTGCTATCCAGAGCGTAAAAGAAGGTTATCTTGCCTTAGCCATTGAACAGAGATGTTTTGGCGAGAGAAAAGAAACAAAGCAGAAAGCAAGATCTTCGCATGGCTGTGAGGATGCGGCAATGCACTCTCTTATTTTAGGTAAAACCCTGATTGGAGAACGAGTCTGGGATATAGTAAGAGGAATTGATTATCTGGAGAAAAGAAAAGAGGTTGATAAAAACCGCATTGCCTGCCTGGGAAACTCCGGCGGCGGCACAATTACTTTCTTTTCTGCCTGTATCGACAAACGAATAAAGGTAGCAGTTCCTTCCTGTTACTACTGCGATTTCTCTCATAGCATTATGCGGATTTATCACTGTACCGACAACTACGTTCCCGGAATAATGAGGTTGGCCGACATGGGGGATTTAGGCGGTCTCATTGCTCCCCGAGCATTAATCGTTGTTGCGGGAGAAAAGGACCCAATATTTCCTATTGAAGGGGTAAGGGAAGCATTTCGGCAAACCAAGAGGATTTATAAAGCATTTAAGGCAGAAAAGCATCTGCATCTATTAGTGGGTAAAGGAGGCCATCGCTTCTATCAAGACCTTGCCTGGCCCGTGATTAAGAAATATCTGTAACCGCAGATACACGCAGATATACACAGATTAAAAAACAATATAACCACGAAGACACGAAAATCTACAAACTCTTCTAACCACGAATTACACGAATTAAATCTAATTATAATTCGTGAAATTCGAGCAATTCGTGGTTGCTATTATTTTCTTTCGTGTTTTCTAATTTTCGTGATTTCGTGGTAAGCATTTATCTGTGTTAATCTGTGGCTAAAAATGAGATATCTGATTGGAATTGATGTCGGGACAACGGGAGCAAAAGCACTTTTAATCGATGAGAAAGGCAAAATCATTGCTAAGGACAGCCAGGAATACCCCCTTCTTACTCCAAAAATAGGCTGGGCCGAGCAGAACCCGGAGGATTGGTGGAAAGCAACGAGAAGAGCGATTGGTGAGGTTTTAAAAAGCTCTGGGGTAGATGCGACCGATGTAAAAGGTATCGGTCTTTCCGGCCAGATGCACGGGGCAGTCTTCCTCGATAAGAAAGGTAAGGTCTTAAGACCAGCCATCCTCTGGTGTGACCAGAGAACCCAAGAGGAATGCAGAAAGATTAATGAGATTGTTGGCGAGCAAAAGGTTTTAGAACTTACCTCTAATCCAGTTCTTACCGGCTTTACTGCTCCCAAGATTCTCTGGGTGAGGAAACATCAACCAAAAATTTATGAAAACGCTGACAAAATCCTTCTTCCCAAGGACTATATTCGCTATAGACTTACCGGCGTATTTGCCAGTGAGGTCTCCGATGCCTCCGGCACCTCCCTTTTTAATGTCAGAGAAAGGAAATGGTCAAAAGAGATGTTAAGGAAATTAGGGATTGATTCTTCTCTCCTGCCTCCGGTCTATGAATCAAAAGAGATCAGCGGCAGAATCAATAAAAGAGCAGCAATAGAGACGGCTCTTGCCGAAGGAACTCCGGTTGTCGGAGGAGCCGGGGATCAGGCCGCCGGCGGTCTTGGTAATGGCATCGTGGAGAAAGGAATAGTCTCCTTTACCATTGGCACCTCAGGGGTCATTTTTGCTCATTCCGAAAGAGCCAAAGTCGATCAGGCCGGCCGGGTGCATACCTTCTGCCACGCGGTGGAGAAAGCCTGGCATATTATGGGGGTGATGCTTTCTGCAGGTGGCTCTCTACGTTGGTTCCGGGATAATTTCTGTGAGGAAGAAATTAAAGAGGCAAGAATGAAAGGGATTGACCCTTACGAACTTATTACAGAAAAAGCAAAGAAGGTTTCCCCTGGCTCTCAAGGATTAATTTTTCTGCCCTATCTGATGGGCGAGAGAACCCCGCATAAGGACGCGAGAGCAAGAGGAGGATTCTTTGGACTTACCGCCTCTCACAAAAAGGAGCATCTTATCCGCAGTATTATGGAAGGAGTGGTCTTTGGCCTGAGAGATTCTTTGGAAATTTTAAAGGAGATGGGAATAGAAATTAAAGAAATCCGGGCCTCTGGCGGTGGAGCAAGGTCTTCTCTCTGGTGCCAGATAGCGGCAGATATCTTGGGCAAAAAGGTTTTCAGGACCAATATCGAAGAGGCTCCTGCCTACGGCGTTGCTCTTTTAGCCGGAGTCGGCAGTGGAATCTTTGAAAATATCCGGGAAGCCTGTAAAAGGACAATCAAGGTTACCGAGATAATGGAGCCCACTCCAGAAAATGTGGAGAAATATAAAAGATATTACCCAATCTATCACTCCCTCTACCCTATTTTAAAGACCTCCTTTGATAAGGTATAAATTCCTATCGGCTCAAGATGGAAAGAGATATTTTTGCGGAATTAACTAAATTGAAAAAGGAGATGGTCATCAGCCTGATGGAGTTGGTTAAGATTCCGGCCATCAGCCCAGAATCAGGAGGAAAAGGCGAGGGGGAAAAGAGCAAATTTGTAGAAAGTTTATGCCGGGAGATTGGCTTTGATAAGATTATTCATTACGATACTTTTAGCCAGGGGGTGAAACGGCCTAATCTTGTTGCTAAAATAAAAGGCAAGAAACCTGCCCGGCTCTGGATTATCACTCATCTGGATGTTGTTCCGGTCGGCGACCTAAAATTATGGAAAAGTTCTCCTTTTGCCCCGAAAATCAAAAATGGCAAAATTTTTGCCCGGGGAGCCGAGGATAATGGCCAGGATATAATTGCTGCTCTTTTTGCCGTTGAAGCCCTACGGAATTTAAATCTCACTCCGGAAAGAGATATTTATTTTGCGGCTCTCTCTGACGAAGAAACGATTAGCGAATACGGAATGAAATATTTAGTTAAAAAGAAAGTTTTTAAAAAGGGAGATGTCTTTCTTGTTCCTGATGGCGGGAGCCCGGATGGTTCTCTAATTGAGGTGGCGGAAAAGTCTTTACTCTGGCTGGAGATTAAAATAATAGGTAAGCAGTGCCACGCCAGTATGCCGGAGAAAGGAATCAATGCGCTTGAAGCAGGCTCTTATTTTATCGGCAAACTAAAAAATCTGAAAAAGGCTTTTGGCAAGAAGGACCCTTTCTACACACCTTCCTATTCTTCATTTGAGCCCACTAAAAGACTAAATAATGTTCCTAATATCAATACCATTCCTGGCTCCGACATCTTTTATATTGATTGCCGGATTTTACCCGGTTATAAAATCTCTGAAATTCTGGCCTTCTTAGAGAAAATCAAAAAAGATGTAGAGAAAGAAAAAAAGGTAAAGATTAAGATAAAAGTTATTCAGAAAGAAAAAGCAACAAAAACAGAACCGGGAAGTCCGATAGTAAAGAATTTGGCGAAGGCGCTGCAGAAGGTTTGCGGGGTGAAACCAAGAATAAAAGGGGTAGGATGGGGCACTTGCGCTTCTTTTGTGCGCAGGATTGACTATCCGGCGGTGGTCTGGAGCAAGGTAGATGGAGTGGCTCACCAGCCTGATGAGTACGCCAGAATTGAGAACCTTCTTATCGATAGCAAAGTCTTTGCTGATTTATTTTTACAACCAATCTAATTGCAGGAATTTCAAAGCGAACCTGAAAGGTTCGCACTACGTAGAACTAAGATGTAGTGCGAGGCTTTTAGCCTCGCTACGTAAGATCAAATGTAGTGCGAGGCTTTTAGCCTCGCTAACTTAAAATGGATATTAATGAGAAAAAAGAAAAGGATAAAAGGGTAATTGCTCTTTTAGAAAAAGAAAGGCTATACGGAGTTTTATTTAACCGGCAGCATAATTTTTCCTGGTTTACCGGAGGCGGAAGAAACTATGTTTCTACCGGTACGGAAAAGGGAGCAGTTTCTCTTCTTCTGACGGAAAAAAAGAAGATTCTTATTGCCAACAATATCGAAGCGCCCCGAATCTTAGCCGAGGAAATTAAAAAGGATGAGTTTGAAATAAAAGAATTCCCCTGGCACCAAAACCAAAACAAAGTGATTGAGAACCTTATCCGAGGGAAAAAGATTGGCTCTGATGACGGATTCCCGGGAACAGTTAATATTTCTAATAAGATAGACTCTCTTCGTTATTCCTTAACTCTTCCGGAAGTTGAAAGGTATCGGGCTCTGGCTAATCTTGTCTCCGCAGGAACAGAAGGGGTTTGCAGGGAAATCAATCCCGGGGAAAGAGAAGATGAGATTGCCGGTAAGGTTTCTGAGGTTTTGCTTTCCGAAGGGATTTTCCCGATTGTCCTTTTGGTCGGTTCAGATAAAAGAATAGAAAAGTTTCGCCATCCCATTCCTACCGATAAAAAAGTAAGTAGGTATTTTATGGTTGCAGTATGCGGAAGGAAATGGGGTTTGATTATATCTTTAAGCCGCCTGGTACATTTTGGAAAAGTCCCTTTAGAATTAAGAAAAAAACACCTTGCGGTCACCAGGGTTGATACTGTTCTTATCGCCAATACCGTTTTGGGAAGACCATTCGCCGAAATCTTCTCGAAAGGGATTGCCGCCTATCAAGAGACCGGATTTCCGGAAGAATGGCAAAACCATCATCAAGGCGGTCCTACCGGCTATCAAAGCCGCGATTATAAAGTAACCTTAGAAGAGGAAAGAAAAGTTGAGCCATCCCAGGCCGTAGCCTGGAACCCTTCAATTACCGGAACAAAATCTGAAGATACGATTATCGCTTTCCCAAAAGGACCAGAGATTATTTCCGTTACTTCCTCCTGGCCCAAGGTGAAGGTACCTTACGGTGAAAAAATCTGGGAAAGACCGGATATTCTTGAGGTATAATTAAACTTCACTATAACTATTGACAAATATCCTTTTTTATGGTAATATAAGAATATGAAATTGTCAACTTATGCTAAAAAACTCGGATTGACTTATAAAACTGTTTGGAGATTGTGGAAAGAAGGGAAACTGGATGCTTATCAATTGCCAACAGGAACGGTTATCGTAAGAGAGGAGATAAAAGATAAATTGCCTAATAAAATTTGTATCTATACCAGAGTTTCCAGCAGTGAAAATAAAGACAATTTAAAAAGACAGGCAGAAAGACTGAAAGAATATGCCATAGCCAGAGGCTATCAAATTTATAAAATAGTTGAAGAGGTTGGAAGCGGAGTAAATGATAACAGAAAGAAATTAAGTCAGATTTTGAAAGATAAGGATTATAATAAACTTATTGTAGAACATAAGGATAGATTAACAAGATTTGGGTTTAACTATATTTCAATTCTATTTAACCAGTTAGGAAAAGAAATAGAGGTGGTTAATGAAACAGATAATAGTAAACAAGATTTAATGCAAGATTTTATTTCAATAATAACTTCTTTTTGTGCAAGACTGTATGGATTAAGAAGAAGTAAAAGAAAGACTGAAAAAATTATTAAGGAACTAAAGGATGAAAAGAACTCTAAAATTTAGTTTAGGTTTGGCTAATACTAATAAAATAGAAGCATTAAAAGAGTTATCTAATGAATATAAAAAAGCGGTTAACTATTTCCTCCAAATCCTTTCCTCAGAAAATAAACATATTCTAAGAGAATCGGAGGTCAAATCCTTTAATTCCTCTCTTTCCTATCGTTATAAACAATGTGCTAAAAGACAGGCAATGAAAATCTGGAAATCTTGGAGAAGGAATAAAAAGAAAGGGCAAATACCTGAATTTGATGGAGCTTTAATCTTAGATCATCGTTTTATTAAAGTAGAAAAAGCAAAAAATTCCAGTTTCGATTATTGGGTAAGAATAGCCATTTTAAAAAAGGGATACCCTATCTTAATTCCTATAAAGTCTTATGATTATGCTAATAATTACTTTGATAATTGGAAATTGGTAAATGGAGGTAGGCTCAGCCGGGAAGATGATAATTGGTTTTTATTATTGACCTTTGAAAAAGAAACACCACCAAAGAAAAAAGAAGGGAAAATTATTGGAATAGACATTGGAATTAAAAAACTAATGGCTACTTCAGAGAAGGAATTTTATGGTAAAGACATAGAAAGGCTAATGGATAAGATACAAAAGAAACAACAAGGTTCAAAAGCATTTAAGAGAGCAATAAAGGAAAGAGATTATTATGTGAACAAAACAGCCAAAGCTCTATCCTTAAATAACCTCAAAGCAATAGTAATGGAAAACATCAAGAATATTAAAAGGAATACCAAAAAAGAAAGAAGGTTGAGAAAAGAATTTAGAAGTAAGTTTCAAAAATGGACTTATCCCTTATTATTTAGCAGGATAAATCAATTGTGTGAGATAAATGGCGTCCATTTCTTTACAATTGATCCTGCGTGGACATCACAAACCTGCAATAAATGTGGGTTTGTCCACGAGTTAAATAGGTGTGGCGAGATATTTTTGTGCAGGAATTGTGGCTACACACAGGATGCAGATTATAACGCATCTAAAAATATTCTTAAGACCTATTTAGCCCAGCAGTCTATGGTCGCTGGAAACATAAAAGCTAATAATGGAATATTTGTCCATTAAATTAGCAACTATGAAGGAGAGTAAATGGAAAAGATATTATTGAAGACGACCGAACATACGGAATTTCTGGAGGTTACTTCAGAGATTGAAGGAGTTATTAAAAGGTTAAAGCTAAAGGATGGAATCTGTTTTCTTTACGTTCCCCACACTACTGCCTCTATTTTTATCAACGAGAATGCCGACCCCTCGGTGAGAAAGGATATAAAAAACCATCTTGAAAGGTTAGTTCCTGAAAGAGGGAATTATCAACACTTAGAGGGCAACAGTCCCGCTCATATAAAGTCCACCCTTCTCGGCTCCTCTCTTTATCTTCCTGTTGAAGAAGGCAAACTCATTTTAGGCACCTGGCAGGGAATCTTTTTTGCCGAATTTGACGGACCGAGAAGAAGGGAAATCTGGGTAAAAGCAATTAAAACCTAACCTTATTTTAACGGATTGTTCTCTTCAACATATTCGCCTATTTCTTTAATTGCTTCAATCATAAAAGTTTAATCAGGTCTTCTT
>PFWI01000213.1 GCA_002791075.1 bacterium (Candidatus Ratteibacteria) CG_4_9_14_3_um_filter_41_21
AAATTGTCCTGGCTTTAAGATGTGGTTACAAGTGGGCACTCCAGAACCTCCTCTTTTACTCCGTTTATTTTAACAGAATCGTAGGCTAAATTTAAACTCTCCTGCACCTCCTTTCCGCCTCTGATTAATTCTGGTATTTTCACTTTCCCCTCTTCTTGCTTTCGCAAGAAAGCAGAGGGGACTTTACTACTTTCTTTCTTCAATGTCAAATCTTTTGAGAAGTGTGCCTCTGCTGGTATCCTGTAGCCATTCCTCTTTAGTTTATATCCTTGATGCGTCCTGCGGTAATTATAGTAATCCATAAAGTTATCCAGGTCAACCTGAAGTTCTTCTATGCTCTCATAGCGCTTCTTTCTGAAAGCAACAGAGTAGAACTCATCCAGAAGAGTTTTATTCAATCTTTCCACATAGCCATTGGTCCAAGGATGCTTTACCTTGGTGGTAGTGTGCTTAATTCCCAGTTTCTTACAGATCTTTTCAAACTCGTGGTTTGGTATTGCTTCCTCGTGCCAGGTGGTAAACTCTGTTCCGCAATCTGTAAGGATTCTTTCTATCTTTACCGGAGCGAATTTCTTAACCAGGTAATTTTCTACAAAGTCTGTAGAGGCATCGGTAGTTTTGTTGTCATAGACTTTAGCTGCTCCAAAGGAAGAGAAGCAATCACAAGCAACCTGATGGTAGATCCTTCCTATTCCTTTTAAGCAACCAATATAGAAGGTGTCTTCTCCTATCAATTGACCGGGATAATTTGCTTCTACGTGATTGTTCTTTGCCTTTTCTTTGTCTCTGGTTATCTCATCAGCAGTTACTACCTCTCCAGATAATCTTCTGACCCATTCTAAACGGCTCTTGGCTGTATTTAGACCTCTTTTCTTAAGGACGTTGTAGATACCGGTATGTCCAACAGAGATACCTGCAGATTTCAATTCTCCTTCTGTTCTTTCTGGTCCAGAGGTAGGATACTCTTTTGCAAAATTTAGAATCTGCTCCTCTGTCTCTGGCGGCACTTTATTGGGCATTCTTGGGGCAGCTCTTACCTTTGATCTCAAACCCTCATCTCCTAATCTTTCTCTTCTCTTTTTCCACTTGTAGAACCATTTTCTGCTTACATGATGCTTCTTACAAAGAGAGGAAATTGTGATTTCCTCTTTATCTGCTTCTTCAAATATCTTTAGCCTCATCTGATAAAGAAACTCTTTCTCGCTCATAGCCAAACCCTCCTTTTATTCGTCTGAATAGTTTATTGGAGGTTCTGGCTAAAGTCAAAGAGTTATCAACACTATTAACAGTTATCAACTCCCCCCTCTTTGGAAACTCCCCCTAACACTATGAATAAGAATATCTGTAACCATCACTTAAAGATACTACACCAAATCTTTAATTCCCCCGCCAACGGTAAGAGGAATGTTGATTACC
>PFWI01000184.1 GCA_002791075.1 bacterium (Candidatus Ratteibacteria) CG_4_9_14_3_um_filter_41_21
TAAAAGGAACTTTACCAGAGAAAGAACATAGTTTTCTATTTTTAGACAAGAAAAATGTCCTTCTTTTAGCCTTAAAAAAGGCTGAAGATAAAAATGGCTTAATTATTCGCCTCGTAGAGACAGAAGGTAAGGATACCACGGTAAAAATAACCTTACCATTTCTTAAAATTAAGAAGGCATATCAAACAAATTTAGTGGAGGAGAATGAGAAGACGATTCCAATCCAGAAACATACAATAAGAATACCCATTAAATCTTTTGGTATTACTACAATTAGAATTCAATGAGTAAGACCCACAAAGAACAAAGGGAGATTGAAAAATGAAAGAAAGGTTAGCGATTAAAGGTGGGAAAAGGGCTGTGCCCGATGATATAGAAAAGGTAAGATGGCCGGTAATTGTTGAAGAAGACAAAAAAGCGGTAATGAGAGTTTTGAACCGAGGTGTTCTCTTTGGTCCCTATGCTCCTGAGGTTGTTGCTTTACAGAATGAATTTGCTTCCTATATTGGAACAAAGTTCTGTATTGCCACCAATTCAGGGACAGCGGCTTTACATATGGGGATTGCGGCCGCGGGAATTGGTCCCGGGGATGAGGTGATTACCTCTGCTTTTTCTTTTTTAGCCTCTGCTACCTGCATCCTTCACCATAATGGGATTCCTGTTTTTGTTGATATTGACCCAAAAACCTATAACATTGATGTAAATAAAATTGAAGAAAAAATAACCGAGAAGACAAAAGCGATTATTCCAGTTCATATCCATGGACTTCCCTGTGATATGGATAGGATTTTAGAGATCGCCAGGAGACACAATTTAGTTGTGATTGAAGACGCCTGTCAATCCCACGGAGCAACCTATAAGGGAAAGAAAACAGGGAATTTTGGAGAGATGGCGACTTATAGTTTAAATTCTACTAAAAACCTTCCCGGAGGAGAGGGAGGTCTATTTGTTACTAACTCTGAAGAACTACGCGCCAAAGCAAATATGACCCGGATGTTTGGCGAGTTTGTTAAGGAAGGGGAAGGAAGAAGTTATAAAGCCTATACGATGGGCTGGATGTATAGGACCCAGGAGCTCTCTGCCGCTCTTACCAGAAGCCAGTTAAAGAGGCTTGATTTTTATAATGAAAATTCAAGAAGAAATGGAGACTATTTAACAAAAGAGTTATCAAAGATTAAGGGGCTCATCCCTCCGGTTACCCCTCCCGATAGAACCTATATCTACCACAAATACAGAGTTAGACTTGACCCAAAGGCATTAGGTATTGAAATAGAACCAGCAAAATTCAGGGATTTGGTGATGAAGGCGCTACTTGCCGAAGGAGTGGATGTAGTTTTGTGGCAACATTTCTCTCTTCCCGCAAACCCATTATTTCAGAAAAAAGAAGGCTATGGGAAAGGGTGTCCCTGGAGCTGTCCCTTTTACAATAAGGAAATTTCCTATAATATAGAGGATTACCCCCAGACAAATAAACTTATTGAGAATTCTTTCGTGGTTTGCTCAGAACCATATCCAATTTACTGCCAGAGTTTAGAGCTAATGAACTATTATGTGGAAGGTTTTAGGAAGGTGTTTGAAAATATTGAGGAGGTACTGTAGAGTTTCTATTTTGTGAGAATAGTATTTAAGTCTCTTAAAAAGATTTCAAAGTCGGGTAGGTCATTTTGGAGAATTTGATAGAGTTCCTTGACATCTACCTTATGATAAAAATGGACCAACCGATTACGGAACCTTATCATTTCACAATATCGCTTTTGATTTTCTGGAGGGAAAACTTTATTTTCAACCAAAATTTTAATGGTTTCCACAGCACTTTCTGGAGTGCGAAGACGTAACCTGGCAATAATATGAGTGGCTATATCTGCCATTGCTTCGATAGCGGTTTGGAAAAGATGTTTAGCGCTTTCAAAATTTCGGAAGTCCTTCGCAAAATTCTCAAATGAAAGTGGTTTTAACTCCTTTAATTTTTTAAGATTATCTTCGATAATTTGAATTTTGCTATAAATCTTTTCTTTATCTATTTCCATATGCTTTTTTGAAGGAATATTGGAAGTCCTGGTAGTAACTTTCTAAATCTGGCTTAAAATCGAAATATTGCTGAAGGATAGATTCAACAAAGTTAGAAAGAATTTCTTCATCCTGACAGAAGAGTAATTTTCCTTCTCGCAAGATTCGATAGGTTAAAAAGAGAGGAGTAGTGTTGAGAGCTAAAAGGTCTATGTTATCTTTCTTTAGAATTAAGGAGGCCTGGGCAGAAAGCAAAAGTGTTCTTCGGTAATTGAATGGTTCTTCCAAAAGAATAGCCAAATCAATATCGCTATGGGTAGAAAAGAGATTGGTAGTAGCTGAACCAAAGAGGTAAAGAGCAATAATGTCTCTTTCTTTAGCAAAGGCAATTTTAAGTTCTTCTAATAATTCTCTTTCTTTCTCTTTCATTTTTATAGAGACATTATAACATATTTATGGAGAATAGAAAATGAATCAAACTTCTAAATCTAAATTAAATTCGCGGGAGCGGTTATTGGCGGCTATTAACCGGAAAGAGGTGGACCATCTTCCTCTCTATGCTTGGGTTTTTGGTTTTAGC
>PFWI01000222.1 GCA_002791075.1 bacterium (Candidatus Ratteibacteria) CG_4_9_14_3_um_filter_41_21
GCGCTATGTCCAAAAGTTTCAAAAAACCCTTTTTTTGCCAATCTTCCGGCTGAATTTGATTAAAATAAAAACCCAAAGCAGAAATTGCTAAATCGTTTTTCTCCATCTTTTCTTTAATCTTCTCTGCCCCATTTTTCTCTGATATTACCTTCCAAAAATTGGCCTCTTTGTTATTACAATTAATCTCCAGACTATCAAACCCTGTCTCTTTAGCAAATCTTACTTCCTCCTCGCTAAAATCCGTTAAATATCCTAATCTCATTTTTTCTCCTAAATTAATTTACGAACATCATAATAGTCTGTCATTGCGAGGATTCCGAAGGATGACGAAGCAATCTCATGAAGTAAGGGATTGCCACGCTCATTTCATTCGCTCGCAATGACATCCGCCTCCTCATCCAATCCGCACTCCCTGATTTCCATACTTTAGTTTTTCATTTCTTTCTTAATATATTGCGCAAGATTTTTTGCTATCTCTTCCATACCCTCCGGCGAAGGATGAACAAGGTCTCCCGCCATCAGCCCTGAAGCATTTTTCAGGATTTCTCTCCCGTCAATATGGATAACTTTGGGCATATTTAATTTTTCAACCGTCTCTTTGACTACTTTTCTGAATTCATTTTGTTTGGTTGAAGCCGGGTCAAAATCGCCATAAAAAGTGAAAATATCAATACAGAAAATCCACTTATCAGGATGAGTGCTTGCAATTTTTTTGATAAAATAATCTACTCTTTTTTTAAATTCCTCTGTTTCAAAACATCCTATCATATTAATTCCTAATTCCAGGGTTGCAAAATCCCAGTCATTTCTTTCTGCAATGTAATCTGCCACCTGGCTTTCACAATGCGCTCCTCCTCCGAATCCTAAATTGATTAAGTCAACTCCCAGAAGTTGTGCAGTCCTCATTGCATAGGTTCCCGTGGGTCTTACAGCGTAGCTTCCGTGAGTAATTGAAGAACCATAGGCAATATAGCTTGTTTGCGGAGTTTGTTCTTTTGCAGGAGGAGAAAAATCACCCTCAATCTTTGGTATTTCTATAGCCGCAGAATACGGTAGCATTATACGGAAAAGACGGGAATCAAAAGGAAAATTTTTCTCTTTGCTAATCTTATCCAGAAGTTCTATGTTTTGGGGAAGAGTGATGGGAATCTCCGTTGGCTTTGCACCAAGACTATAGGACATTGCCTTAAAAGCCCCCTGATAGACTTCAACAACAGGGAAAAATACCCCGAGCTCACCTTTTAATTTTAAAATAATCTTTCCTGTTTCTGTTTTTAGATTAAATCTGATTTCGCAGCCAGCAGGATAAAGAGCTCTTAATTTAGCGTTCTCGTTCAAAGCAACTCTTAATTTATCGGGAATTCTGGTAAGTAAATTTTCTCCATTTATCTCCGCGATATTATACAACTCTACATTTTCATAAAACATTTTTCTATCTCAGCTTCTGAGAGCCACTTTAATTTCGGAGGTGAATTTCTCAACCTCCTTTATAAGACCTCTCTTATTTTTATACCTCTCAACGATATTCAAAAGGGCACTGCCAATGATAATCCCATCGCTATACTTTCCAATCTCCCTCGCTTGAGATGGCTTGGAGATGCCAAAACCGACACAGATTGGTTTTTTAGTGAACCTGTAAATTTTATGCAAGGAAGATTTAATCGTTCCGGACAATTTCTCCCTGGCTCCGGTAACCCCGGTGAGAGAAACATAATAGATAAAGCCCTGGCTTTCTTTACTAATCATTCTCATCCTTTCCTGTGGACTAGTCGGGGCAATCAGAAAGATAAGATTAACATTATCTTGCTTTAAAATATTTTTTAAAGGGGTTGCTTCCTCAGGGGGAAGGTCGGGAATAATAACTCCGCTGATACCGGTTTTTTTGCAATCATGGGCAAATTTTTGCAAACCGTAATGATAGATGGGATTGTAGTAACTCATAAAAACAAGTGGGATATTACTCTTTTTGGATAATTCTTTTGCCAATAAAAAAGATTTTTTTAAATTAATCTTTTGCTTTAACGCTACCTCGGAGGTTCTCTGAATGGTAAGACCATCGGCTACCGGGTCGGAAAAAGGAACTCCCAGTTCAATCAAATCCGCCCCAAAATTTTCTAAAGCAGTAACCAACTTCATAAAGGTAACCATATCAGGATAACCAACCGTGAGATAAAAAATCAACGCTTTTCTCCCCCCTTTTTTTAATTCCTGAAATTTTTCGTCAATCCGGTTAATCATAGTCTTTTATCACTTCTCCAAGGTCCTTGTCTCCCCGGCCAGAAAGGCAGAGAACGATAATTTCATTACTGGATAATTTTGGGGCAAATTTAGCCAGATAAGCAAGAGCATGGGCAGACTCCAAAGCAGGAATGATTCCTTCTATCTCCGATAAAAGATGAAATGCTTTTAATGCCTCTCGGTCGGTAACCGCAACATATTTCGCCCGGCCAATACTTTTGTAATAGGAATGTTCCGGACCAACGCCAGGATAATCGAGACCAGCCGCCACTGAATGAGTAGGATGAACCTGGCCATTCTCATCCTGCAAGAGTTCGCTAAAACTTCCGTGTAAGACTCCCTTTTTTCCTGCTACCAAGGTAGCGGCATGCTTACCGGTTTTGAGGCCTCTCCCTGCCGCCTCTACACCAATAAATTTTACATTTTGATGATGAAAAAAAGGATGGAAAAGACCAATACTATTGCTTCCTCCGCCAACACAGGCAACCAGAGCATCAGGAAATTTCCCTTCTTTTCGGAGAATCTGTTGCTTGGTTTCTCGGCCAATTACGGATTGGAAATTCCGCACCATCAGGGGATAGGGATGAGGGCCAACAACCGAGCCAAGAACATAATAGGTATTCTTCACATTAGTCACCCAATCCCGAAAGGTTTCGTTAACGGCATCTTTTAAGGTTCTGGTACCACTTTTTACCGGAATAACCTTGGTCCCCAGAAGTCGCATCCTCTCAACATTCAACCTCTGCCGGAGCATATCCACCTCTCCCATATAGACTTCACACTTAAATCCTAAAAGAGCGGCGGCAGTTGCCGTGGCTACTCCATGCTGACCGGCACCGGTCTCGGCAATAATTCTTTTTTTGTTCATCCTTTTTGCCAAGAGAACCTGACCCAGAGTATTGTTAATTTTATGGGCTCCGGTGTGCAAAAGATCCTCCCGCTTAAGGTAGATTCTGGCCCCTTTAAAATGTTCGGTAAGTCTTTTTGCATAATATAAAGCGGTTGGTCTACCGGCATAATCGGAAAGATAGCCGTTAAGTTCCTTTTGAAAAGTTTTATCTTTTTGAACCTTTCGATAGGCAGTTTCTAATTCAGAGAGAGCTGCCATCAAGGTCTCCGGAGCAAATCTCCCTCCAAAAATCCCAAAACGACCTTTTTTATTTGGATACATTCTTCGCTTTTTCTACAAATAATTTCATCTTTTCCAGATTCTTTTTTCCCGAATAACTCTCCACTCCGCTGGCAACGTCAACGCAAAATGGCTGCACTTTTTTAACCGCCTCTTCTACATTCTCCGGGGTTAACCCTCCTGATAAAAAAATAGGTTTTCCCATCTTCTTGATCTGGCAGGCCAAATTCCAGGAGAATGTTCTTCCGGTACCTCCAAACTTATCCATATTATAAGTATCTAAAAGATAATAATCAACAACCTTCCCGAATTTTGGAATAGCTTGCAAATTTTGTTCATTATCAATACGAAATACCTTAATCATCTTACAGTCAGGGAATTTATCTTTTAGTTCCTCGCAAAAGAAAACCGTCTCATTTCCGTGCAATTGAAGAAAATCAAGAGAACAATCTTCCGCGATCTGCCCAATAGTTGAAATCTCCTCATCAACAAAGACTCCTACCTTCGCGATCTTGATAAAGGCTCGATCAATAATCTCTTTTGCTTTCCCCGAAGTAATAAACCTGGGGCTTCTCGAATAAAAATTAAACCCGAGGAAATCAACTCCCAGGTCAAGAGCATTTTTAGCATCTTCCTTATTAGTAATTCCGCAGATTTTAATTTTAGCCATAGCAATCTTATCTAAATTACGACTCTTGCCCTTTATGCTTCTTCAGTGAGTAATCTGGAGAGCCTATACTTTCACTTGATTCGCTCCCAAATTTAATTAACGCTTCCAATTTTTTCAGGGCTCTTCCAGAGTCAATAATTTCTTCGGCAAGTCTTATTCCTTCAGGAATATCCTTCGCCTTCTCGGCGGCTACAAAAAGCGCGGCGCTGTTTAAAAGAACTATATCTCTTTTGGCTCCTTTCTTGCCTTTTAAAATATCCAAAATAATCTGAGTATTTTCCTTCAGGGTCCCGGCTTTAATTTCCTCGGAGCTTTTTCTCTCTAAACCAAAATCCTCAGGTTGAATATAGTAAGTCTTTATTTCACCATTTTTTAATTGGCTAACTCTTGTTTTTCCCGTAATAGATATCTCATCAAAATTTCCCTCTCCGTAAACAACAAATGCGTTTCTTGTACCTAAATTTCTAAGCACATTTGCTAAAATATCGGTCAGTTCTTCTTTATAGACACCTAATAATTGAACATTAGCTTTAGCGGGATTGGTTAAAGGTCCCAAAATATTAAAGATTGTTCGGATGCCAATTTCTTTTCGTGCCGGCATGGCATATTTCATTGCCAAATGAAAGAGAGGCGCATAGAGGAAACCAATCCCAACCTTCTTAATGCATTCAGCTACCTTCTCGGGAGGAATTTCAAGGTTAAGACCCAATGCTTCCATCACATCTGCACTCCCGCAAAAACTGGAAACAGACCGATTGCCGTGTTTAGCTACTAAAAGTTCTCCTCCGGCGGCGATAAGAGCAACGACGGTAGAAATATTAAATGTTCCGCTTCCATCTCCTCCGGTCCCGCAGGTATCAACAATCATCTCCTGACCCAGATTAAGAGCAGTTACTTTTTCCCGCATTACCTTAGCCGCTCCGGTGATTTCCTCCACGGTCTCCCCTTTCATCCGCAGAGCAGTAATAAAAGCTGCAATCTGAGCCGAAGTGCTTTTCCCGCTCATAATCTCATTCATTGCAGAAATAGATTCCTCTTCGGTCAGATTTTTTTTATCAACCACTTTCCCAATCAATTCCTTAATCATCATTTTCCTCAACCACGAATTACACGAATTTATCTAATTAAGAACTTTTAAAACATTATCTCGTTTCTTATTACTTTTTAATAATTCGTGCAATTCGAGAAATTCGTGGTTACATTCTTAGAAAATTGCTTAATAATTTCTTTCCCTCTTTGGTCAAGATTGATTCGGGGTGAAACTGAACCCCATAGAGAGGGAATTTTTTATGTTCAATCCCCATTATTTCTCCACTTATAGTCCGGGCGGTGATCTTTAAGACATCGGGGACACTTTCCTCTTCAATAATTAAGGAATGGTATCGGGTTGCCTCAAAAGGATTCTTTAATCCCCGGTAGATTCCTTTTCCATTATGGTAGATTAAAGAAATTTTCCCATGCATTAATTTTTTGGCAGAGACAATTTTTGCTCCCAGGGAATAACCAATGCATTGATGTCCCAGACAAACTCCTAAAATAGGAATTTTACCCACAAATTTTTTGATTATTCCGTTACAAATCCCGGCATTTTCCGGTCTCCCCGGACCAGGGGAAATGACAATTCTTTTTGGTTCGAGCGTTTTTATCCGGGAAAGAGAAATTTTATCATTTCTAAAAATCTCTACTTTTTTCTCTCCTAATTCTCCCAGATACTGAACAAGATTATAGACAAAGGAATCGTAATTATCGATTACCAAAATCATTATAACCCTTCCTCAGCCAATTTAATTGCCTCCATCAATGCTTTAGCTTTATTTTTTGTTTCTGTGTATTCCCTCTCCGGGACAGAATCGGCAACAATTCCTGCTCCCGCCTGAAGATAAACTGTTACTCCTTTGACAATTAAGGTTCTGATGGTAATGCAAGCATCAAGATTTCCTGAGAAAGCAAAATAACCTACCGCTCCCGCATAAGGACCCCGCCTCACTGGCTCCAACTCTTCAATAATTTCCATCGCCCTGATTTTTGGCGCTCCGGTCACCGTTCCTGCAGGAAAAGAAGCTTTCAAAAGGTCAAATTGGTCTTTATCCTTTTTGATTTTCCCGCTTATGTTGGAAACAAGATGCATCACATGTGAGTATCTTTCTACCTTCATTAGTTCATCAACTTTTATTGAGCTATGCCGGCAAACCCTTCCGGCATCATTTCTTCCTAAATCAACCAGCATAATATGCTCTGCTCTTTCCTTTTTATCGTTAATTAATTCCCTCTCTAAAGATTTGTCCTCTTTTTCATCCTTTCCTCTACGCCTGGTGCCGGCAATAGGTCTTATGGTCACCTTATCTCCTTCTAATCTCACCAGGATTTCCGGGGAGGAACCAATAATTTTTAAATCTTTAAATTTTAAATAATACATATACGGCGAAGGATTGATGGAGCGTAAAGCGCGATAGAGATCAAAAGATTCTGCTCTTCTAATTTTCGTCTCAAAACGCTGGGAAATTACTACCTGAATAATCTCGCCGGATTTAATGTACTCCTTGGCGCACTTTACCTTTTTAATGAAAGAGGACCGAGAAAAATTAGATGAAAAAGAAATTTTTTGCTCTTTTGAAAAAGAGGATTTAGCGAGAGGAATCAGCGGAGATTTTAATTTAGCAATAATATTGTCAATTTTATTAACCGCCTTTTGGTAACATTCTGAGAGATTTCCGTCATTGATATGGCTATTAGAGATAATCTTTATCCTATGCTTAAAATGGTCAAAAATAAGAAGGGTATCGGTAAAAACCAGATAGGTTTCAGGCAATTTTAAATCGTCAGGATTTTTCTCCGGTAGTTCTTCAAAAAAACGAACCAGGTCATAACCCAGATATCCTACCGCCCCCCCGGAAAATCTCGGAAGTCTCGGAATCTCCACCACCTTAAATTTGTGCATCAAGCGCTTTAAAACATCAAGCGGTTCTCCGGTAATTCTCTGGATTTTACCTTCTTCTCTAATCTCAATATTTCTCCCTCTACTTTTAAAGATGAGGAAAGGGTTATCACCTAAAAATGAGTAGCGGGCAAATCTTTCTTCTCCCTCTACGCTCTCCAAAAGGTAGATATAATCACTTCTCCCTAATTTCTTGAAGGCGGATACCGGGGTTTCCAAATCGGCTAAAATTTCCCGGCTGACCGGAACAAGATTCCCCTTCTTTGCTAATTTCTTAAATTCTTTTAAATCAGGATAGTACATTATTTTGAACCACGAATTAACACGAATGAGTACAAAAAAACAGTTTAGAGTTAAAAATTAATTTATGTTCTTTATTCGTGTGCATTCGTGGCTGAATAAATTTTTCTTTCACTTTCATTCGGAAAGAGTAAGGGCCTCATTGGGACAGGCTTCAACACAGCTATTACAGCCATCGCACTTCTCTGGATGAGCAACTTTCACTACATCATCCGCCATCTCCAGGACACTTTTCTCACAGGTATCTACACAAATTCCGCAACCGACACACTTCTCCACATCCAATTTTACCTTTTCTTCTGCCATTAATTCTCCTTTCTTAACAAAATTGGGACGCAGATTTACGCAGATAGCACATTTTGTCATTCTGAGGTCATAGACCGAAGAATCTTTGGGATTCTTCACTTTGTTCAGAATGACTTTATTATTTCTTTTTCAGAATCTTGATTTTATCCTGAAGTTATCTGCGTCC
>PFWI01000215.1 GCA_002791075.1 bacterium (Candidatus Ratteibacteria) CG_4_9_14_3_um_filter_41_21
CAAGGACAACAAAATTCCTTCTTCCTTTCTCGTATTCGGAAAGGAGGAGAGACTGAATCTTCCCTTTAATCTCCTTTAAAGAACGAATGGTGCGGAAGAAATACTGATAGGAACGTTCGGCTACCTCGGCAATTCCTCGCGGGGTCAAGAAATACTGCAGGCTCCTTCTGTCCGGCGCGGTAATTTTGATGTAACCCTTTTTGATGAGTTTCTTTAAGAGAACATTGGTCAATCCCAGGGAAAAACCTGTTTTCTGGGAAATCTCCCTCTGGGTGATGACCGAGCCTCTGCGCACTTCGTTGATAACCTTAAATTCTTTTTCTCCAATCATTCCGTTCAGATTGTGAACATTATAACAAAATAAAAAACAGATGTCAAATTGATGTAGTCATTCTGGGAAATCATAGGGACACAATACTTAATTCTCGGCGGGATTTAAAATAATTTCAGCGGCAGAAAGAAGGTCGGTTACGATATAATCCGGTTGCTTTTGCCAGTTTTCTGCTTCCTCTTTTGATTTGGTTTTTCCGGAGAGAACAAGAATTGTTTTGGTTCCAATGTTTTTCCCGGTCAGGATGTCTACTTCGCTGTCACCGACAAAGAAGGTTTTCTCGAAGTCAATGTATCCGAAATCTCTTTCCGCTTTTTTAAATAATCCAACCTTTGGTTTGCGGCAGAGGCAATTATCCTGCTCCTGATGAGGACAATAGTAAACCTTTTTGATTTTTCCTCCGGATTTTTTCACCTCTTCCTTCATCCTTTTGGTAATATAGCTTAAAGTCTTCAAAGTAAAAAACCCTTTGCTTACTCCAGCCTGGTTGGAGATAATAACAACCCGGTAGTTTGCTTGGTTTAATCTTCTCAACGCTTCCTTTGCTGTTGGCAAAAAGGAAAATTCTTCCCATTTTTTAGTCCAGTCCTTCGGGTAATATTTGCTGATTACCCCATCTCGATCAAGAAAAACAATTTTCATAATTAAATTACAAAGATTACCACGGAGACACGGAAAACTTGTTCGCCCCAGAATTTTTGGCGAATCTAAGCGAATCCGCCGATGTGTAGTGGCGGAAAAGCACGAAATAAACATAAATCACTCTAACCACGAATTACACGAATTAGTCTAATTAAGAACTGATACGAAGTGTCATTGCGATGAGTGAAACGAAGAAGCAATCTCGAGATTGCCACGGCACTTCGTGCCTCGCAATGACCAGCGAGGGACCTCGCTCGCAATGACTTATTCTTTTATTCTTAATCTTTAATTCGTAAAATTCGAGAAATTCGTGGTTGCTATTTTAGTTTTTTCTCTGTGCCTCTCTGTGGCTTTGTGACTCTGTGGTGAGAATCTTTTTAATCTGTGGTTGTCATTTTCGTGTCTTCTTTATTTCGTGATTTCGTGGTAAGGGTTTTAACCGTAAAATTCTTTTATCTTCTCTACCACGTATCCCTGCATCTCGCGAGTAATCTCCGGATAGATGGGCAAGGCCAGAGTCTCCTTGGCCGCCCTCTCTGCCTGTGGGAAATCCCCGCTTCTATATCCGAGTCCCTTAAAACACTCCTGAAGAGGCAGGGAAATAGGATAATAGATGGCGGTATCAACCCCGTTCTCTTCCAAAAATTCTTTCAGTTGGTCTCTTTTTTTGACCCGGATGACAAACTGGTTATAAATGTGGTAATTTCTTATCCCCCTCTCCTCAATCCTCCCCCTCAAGGGGGGAGGAGTTAGATGGGGGTGGTAGATTGCTTTGGGCAAATGGACTAATTCCTCCAAACCCTTTTCTATAAAAATCTGCCGGTAATTTCTGCCGTTTTCCTGCCTCTTTTCGGTCCACTCATCAAGATATTTTAGTTTTACTCTTAAGATTGCCGCTTGCAGGCTGTCTAATCGGAAATTTCCCCCAATCACTTTATGGTAATATTTCGGTCTTGCCCCGTGCACCCTTAAAATCCTTATTTTCTCCGAGAATTTCTTGTCTCTGGTTAAAACCATTCCCCCGTCCCCGAATCCGCCTAAATTCTTGGTCGGGAAGAAGGAAAGACACCCGGCATCCCCGATAGTTCCAGCAATTCTCTCATCCTTATATTGCGCGCCAATCGCCTGCGCGCTATCTTCTATTACCGCAAGATTATATTTTTCGGCAAGCTGCATAACCGGTGACATCTCGGCGACCTGGCCGAAGAGGTGCACCGGGAGAAGGGCTTTTGTTTTCCCGGTGATTTTCTCTTCAATCAGGAAAGGGTTGATGTTGAAGGTCTCCGGCTCTATATCCACAAATACCGGCTTAGCCGACAGCCGGCTAATCACCCCGGCAGTGGCAAAGAAGGAATAAGCCGAAGTTATTACCTCATCCCCCGGGGCTATTCCCAAAGCCATCAGGGAAACCAGGAGGCTATCGGTGCCTGAGGAGACGCCAATGGCATAATCTACTTTGCAATAGGAGGCTATTTCTTCTTCAAATTTAGCCACCTCATCCCCGAGGATAAACTGTCCGCTTGCGCAGACTCTCTTGATGGCCTGGTTTATTTCTTCTTCTATCTTTTTATGCTGGGCGTTTAAGTCCAGAATAGGAACTTTCATATATTTGTAGTGCGATAACTCGCACCGCTACGTAGCGGTGGCATTTATGCCACGTCTTTTCTCCACCTGCTCCATAATAATTTTTTTTATCTGCTCCAGCT
>PFWI01000168.1 GCA_002791075.1 bacterium (Candidatus Ratteibacteria) CG_4_9_14_3_um_filter_41_21
AAGAACTATAGATATTTTAGTTAATTCTTAAATAATTGTTTTCTTGGTGTTCATTCGTGTTAATTCGTGGATGAAAGTTAAAAAGAAAATTCATATAATTGTTTTTCTTTGTAGTTCTCTGTGTCTCCGCGGTAGATTATTTTTTAGGTATTTTTTTAGACGCAGCGAGGTCTTTATGCTATAATGAGAAATTGTGAGGAAAATCAAAATCGGCCATATTATTACCCGATTGATTATTGGCGGAGCGCAGGAAAATACTATTTTTACGGCAGAAGGATTTAAAAAAAAAGGCTATGACGTTACCCTTATCTCCGGTCCCCCACTTGGTCCGGAAGGTTCACTCATCGAGGAAACCAAAAAAAAGGGGTTAAAAGTCCTTATTATTCCCGAATTAAGAAGAGAGATTAACCCTTTCTTAGATACAAAAGCTTTCATCAAGTTATATTTCATCATTAAAAAAGAAAAATATAGCATTATCCACACGCATTCCAGCAAAGCCGGAGTCCTGGGGAGAATAGCAGCTAGTGTCGTGTCCCATAAATTTCTTTATATTATGTTGCAAAGCATGACACGACACTTCCATGTAGGGGGCAGGCCCCCTAATGGCGTCCCCCCTGCTTTCTTGCGAAAGCAAGAAGGGGGGGGACTGTTAACCCCCAAACGTGAGGGAGCCTCTCCCTCACCCACCCTCAGTGCGCTGAAATATCTGTTTTCTCCAGGAAAACTGTTTCAGTTACAGCACACTAAATTAGTCAGGAGAAGAATTATTATTGTCCATACCATTCATGGCCTTCCCTTCCACCCCCACCAAAACAGAGTCTTAAACCTTATTTATGTAAATTTAGAGCGGTTTTGCTCTCTTTTTACGGACAAAATTATCTGCGTGGGAAAGATAATGAAGGAAAAGGCATGGGCAGCGCGCCTCGGCAATAAAAAAAAATTTGTAGTAATCCATAGCGGCTTTGAAGTAGAGAAGTATACCAACCCGCAAATTGAGCCGGAAAAGGAAAGAAAAAGATGGGGTTTAGACGTCAATAACATAGTTATCGGCAATGTAGGACGACTTTTCCCGCTAAAGGGGCAAGAATATCTCCTGGAAATATTAGGAGATATCAAGAAAGTTTTTCCTGATGTTAAATTATTATTGGTGGGAGAAGGAATTTTACGGCAAACCTTAGAAAAAAAGGCTGAAAATTTAGGGCTTAAGGATGCGATTATCTTTACTGGACTTCTGCCGCCGGAGCAAATTCCGAAGGTTATTTCCATCTTTGACCTTTTGGTCCACACTTCTTTAAGGGAGGGACTGCCTAAAACTGTTGCCCAGGGTTTAGCCGCGGGAAAACCGGTAGTTGTCTTTGACGTTGACGGCGCCAAAGAGATAATAATTAACGAAAAAACCGGTTATCTGGTCCCAGCCAAGGACACCGATAATCTGCGACACACCATCATCAAAGCACTAAGGAATAAAGAGAAATCCATAATTATGGCAAAAGAAGGCCAGAAATTAGTTAAAAAACTCTTTCCGGTGGAA
>PFWI01000242.1 GCA_002791075.1 bacterium (Candidatus Ratteibacteria) CG_4_9_14_3_um_filter_41_21
AAAAGTTTATGTTTTTGCGACAATAATATTGGGATTTCCGAGGAGAAAGATGTATAATACCCTTCATAAAATAGATATGACAAAAACCGTCCTATTAGTACGGAATCTGTCAAATGGGAAAAAGTATTCGAAAATTCGAGTTTCTCTTCGAGGATCCAACGCTTACTCACTTTGGCGGAATGTTCCTTTTCTACCAATTTTGTCGAAAACTGGATTTGAAACGGTTCTTCCAGAGACATATCCATTGGCAACACAGAAGTCGCGATTACCATCCTACCGAGTTGATTTTGGCGATTATTTATACGATGGTGGCTGGTATGCGACGTATTTCCGATACGCGAATTCTTCATTACAACAGTTGTTTTCAAACTTTGTTGGGACTGGAGAATTTCCCCAAGCCTTCCACCTTGAGAGAATTCCTCAAGAGCATCAATCCTTTGGAATTGGAAGGAATTATCAGGATTCACGATTTGCTGCGCAGGAAGATCTGGGGCTTGCCGCATCCTGCCAGCAGTCTCATCTTCGATCTGGATTCTACTGTCCTGCCGCTCTTTGGCTGGAAAATCGAAGGAGCCAAGGTTGGATACAACCCCACCAAACCTGGACGTCCCTGTTATCATCCCTTGATTTGTTTCGAAGGCCATACCCGCGATACCTGGCATGGCCTCTTGCGTCCTGGAGATACCCATCCTGCAAGCGGAGCTCAAGCGCTTTGGTCGGCCTGCCGAAAGAAGATTCCCAAATACCTCTACAGAATCAGAATTCGTGCCGACTCTGGGTTCTTCGACCACAAATTCATCGAGCCGCTCGACGAGGAAAAGATTGGTTACGTAGTTGTTGCCAAAATGACCAAACCCATTCAAGAAAAGGTTCAGAGCCTTCGCTATCATACTTTCAGGAAAAACGGATGGCAAGTAGCCAGGTTTACTTACCAACCGCACAACTGGAAGAGGCCGCATCGTTTCATCGTAGTCCGCCGTCCCAAACCCAAAGAAGAAAACAATCAGCTCACGCTCTGGGAATTCAAGGATTACTTTTACCACACCTTTGTTACCAATCTTCCATTGAGTCCAAAAAGCGTATGGCATTTCTACAAGCCCAGAGCCAGATGCGAACTGGATATCCGAGAACTCAAAGAAAGCTTTCCTTTGGGCAATATCCCTACCAACAGTTTCTTGGCCAATCGGGTTCATTTCCATCTGATTCTGCTCGCTTACGATTTGGTCAACTGGTTCAAACGCTTGTGTCTGCCACGACAATGGAGCTCGGCTACCCTGCATACTCTGCGCAGAGAATTGCTCAATTTGCCAGCTCGTTTGGTTCATTCTGGAAGCAGAAACCAAATCAAGATGCCCCCAGGCTACATACATCAAAAACTCTTTTTTCAAGCCGTCAACAAAATCAATCACTTCAAGACTCCTTAAGTTACGCAGATTTGTTGAAAAACCATCTATATGTCTCGTCGAGAACATTAGAAAAATGGGGTATTTTACCGTTTTTTCAGGTTC
>PFWI01000157.1 GCA_002791075.1 bacterium (Candidatus Ratteibacteria) CG_4_9_14_3_um_filter_41_21
ATAACCAAGAAAAGATTTTTATAATTATATATTATCTTTGTGTCTCTGTGACTTTGTGGTGAATATTGTTTTTTAATTCGTTCTGTATAGTTATAATATAGAGTATTTTCAATCTCTTTGTCAACTTGACTTAAAAGGGAAAGAAGTGCTAATCTTTACTATTAAAATGGACTATCGGCTCTTTATCACGGCGCGTTATTTGGGAAAAAAAGGGAAAGAACCTTTTATTTACTTTTCCACCCTGGTCTCAATCCTGGGAATTGCGATTGGGGTAGCCGCTCTCATTTTAGTGCTGGGGGTAATGAATGGGTTTGATTCTAACCTTAAAGAGAAGATTGCCGGCTCTTCTCCCAATATTATTATTTCTCAAACAGGGACAATTGCCGATTACGAAAGAATAATTGAAAAAATTAAAGGTCATCTTGATGGAGAACTTGTAGGTATTTCTCCATTTATTGAGACGCAAGCGATTCTTCAGTCCCAAAATGCTTTTTTAGGCGGGATCGTAAAGGGAATTGACCCGGAAAGAGAAATTTTAGTTACCAATATCGGGGATTGGGTTAAAAATGGGTTAAAAATTTCTGAAAATGAGATTATTTTGGGTAAGGAAGTTGCCCGGGCTTTAAAGGTAAAAAAAGGAGAAGAAATCACCCTCATCAACGGACTTTCAGGAAGAAAAAGCAATTTTATCGTAGGCGGTATTTTTGAATCCGGGCTTTACCCTGCCGACAGCGGCTATAGTTTTATCTGCCTGAAAAGAGCGCAAAGAGATTTTGCTTTACCCGGGATGGTTAGCGGAATCGGACTTAAAGTTAAGAATCTCTTGAAATCGGAAAGTATGGCTTCCTCTCTCTCCTGGTTTTTAGGCGGTGATTGGACGACAAGGAGCTGGCTTAAGGAAAATAAGGTTCTTTTCTCCGCCATTGCTCTGGAAAAACGCGTGATGACGATTATCCTTACCCTGATTATTTTAGTCGCTGCTTTTAACATTGCCAGTTCCTTAATGACCATGGTCTACAAGAAAATAAAGGATATTGGCATTTTGAAATCTTTGGGGGTAAGCAAAAGAGATATTCGCGCCATCTTTATTTTGAAAGGATTGTTTACCAGTCTTATCGGAGTGGGTATGGGTTTGGCGATTGGGCTCCTGGGCTCTTTTCTCTTAGAAAAATACCAGTTCATCAAGTTGCCTCCCTTTATTTACGACCTCTCTTACCTGCCGGTTAAAGTAGAAAATGGTGATCTCATTATCATTGCGGCAGGGACTTTTTTAATTACCTTTTTAGCCACTTTGTATCCGGCCTGGAGAGCGGGGAGATTGGAACCGGCAGAAGCCTTGAGATATGAATAGATAATCGGACGCAGATAACATCAGGATAAAAAAAGATTCTGATGAAGTCATTGCGAGGAGCAAGATTCCTCGCCTGTCATCTGCGTGTATCTGCGTAAATCTGCGTCCAGAAGTAATTTTATGGAAAATTATCTGGTTGCGGAAAATTTGAAGAAGGTCTATTCCGAAGGGAATAAAGAAGTCGTAGCCATCTCGGAAATTAATCTTTCCTTAAAGCAAGGGGAAATTCTGGTAGTCTTTGGTCCCTCGGGCTCGGGAAAAAGCACTCTCTTGCATCTTTTGGGAGGTCTGGATCGGCCAACCGAAGGAAAGGTATTGCTGGACGGAACCGACCTATCTCTGCTTTCGGACGAAAAATTAGCCAGAGTCCGCAATGAGAAATTCGGCTTTATCTTTCAGTTCTACCATCTCTTATCCGAATTTACTATTCTGGAGAATGTCCTGCTTCCTCTCTTTATCGGAAAAAAAGAAAATATTAAAATCTCCCGGGAAAGAGCAAAAGACCTTCTGGCTAAATTTGGCCTTGAGGATAGAGTTCATTTTTATCCGTCTTCTCTCTCCGGGGGAGAACAACAGCGGGTGGCGATCGCCCGCGCCCTCATCAATAATCCGGAAGTTATCTTTGCCGATGAACCCACCGGAAATTTGGATAAAGAAGCCGGTGATTTCTTTTGGGAATGCCTCCTGGAATTAAACCGGGAAAATCATCAAACTTTCCTTCTCGTTACGCACAATGAAGTGATGGCTAAAGCCGCCAGCCGGGTGCTTACCCTCCGTGAGGGCAGAATCGTGTAATTTTTCCTTGCCTCTTCTGCCAGTTCCAAAAATAGTTGACATTTAAATAAGAAGAGGGTATACTTTTTTTCTCTGGTGGGAAAAAGTGGAAGAAAGTGGAAATAAAGAACTTAAAAAAACAACAAGCAACCACGAATGAACACTAATGAACACGAAAAAAGAAAATAATTATTTAAAAATGAATTATACCCCTCACCTCCATCCTCTCCCCTTGGGGAGAGGAAATTAATTAGGTGAGGGGGAACTTTGAAATTCCATACAATTAATTAAAATAATATCTACAGTTTTTTATTCGTGTGTATTCGTGGCTAAAAAAGTAAATTCTTATGTTTTACGGGGAATACCGCTATAAATTAGACGAAAAAGGAAGGCTGGTTATTCCGGCGAGGTTCCGCAAAATCTTAAAGAAGAGACATCTTATAATTACCCGAGGTTTGGAAAAATGCCTTTTCCTGTTTGTAGAGGATGACTGGAAAAAACAGGAAAAAAAATTAAGAGATCTGCCATTTACCAAAGGTAATCCGAGGGCTTTCAGCCGGCTCTTCTTCTCCGGAGCCTCGTTTTGCATCGCCGATGGGCAGGGAAGAATAACTGTTCCTTTGCCTCTGCTTGACTTTGCCGGAATAAAAGAAAAAATTGTTTTAATCGGGGTTTCCGACCGCATTGAAATCTGGTCGGAGAAAAATTGGCAGGATTATCTTAAAAGTTCTCTGAGTTCTTTTGAGGAGATTGCCGAAGAATTGGTGAATGGAAAGGGGGAGAAATAACTGAACATATCCCGGTGTTATTGGATGAGGTAATTAGTTTTCTTCATCCCGAACAAAAAGGAACGTATCTTGACTGTACCATCGGAGCGGGCGGGCATAGCCGGGAAATTTTAGAAAGGATTGTCCCCGGCGGAAGCCTGGTTGGGATTGATCAAGATAAAGAGATGCTGAATTTAGCCGAGAAACGGCTAAAAAATTACGGAAAGAATTTAAAATTAATCCAGTCCGATTTTGCTCACATCTCCGAGATTTTCAAAAAAGGCGAAAGATTTAATGGTATCCTTTATGATTTGGGATTATGCTTTTTTCAAATTCGGCAAGGTGAAAGAGGGTTTTCTTTTTCGGTTGACGGTCCTTTGGATATGAGGTTTAACCAAAAGCAGGAACTCACCGCTTTTGAACTCATCAATAAGGCGTCTCCGGAAGAAATAAGAAGAATTTTAAGAGATTACGGGGAGGAATATTACGCGGATAGGATTGTTTCCGCCATTATCAGGGAGAGAAAATTTTCTCCTATTCGCACTACTCTTCAGTTAGAAAAAATAGTGTTTCGCGCGGTTCCCGGAAAAAGAAAAAGGATTCACCCGGCGACCAAAACCTTTCAGGCCTTAAGAATCGCCGTAAATAAAGAATTAGAATCTTTGGCCAAGACTTTGCCCGAAGCGATCAAACTTTTAAGGAAGAAAGGGAGAGTGGCGGTAATTTCTTTTCATTCTCTGGAAGACCGCCTGGTCAAGACAACTTTCCGAAAATTTGAAAAAAGTAAATTAATCAAAGTAATTACGCCTTCTCCAGTGGTCGCTACGCAGATGGAACGCTGTATTAATCCCCTTTCCCGGAGCGCTAAATTACGAGTGGCGGAAAAAGAATGAAAAAGAAAAGGAGAAACAATCCTTATTCGGTGTTGGGGATTCTGGTTATTTTTATCCTTCTTTTAGGTTATGTATGGCAGCATAACACCATTGCTCGATTGGGTTATAGTGTTGGCGACGAGGAGGAAAAAAAGAAAAATCTCTTGACCACTTATCGGGAGTTGAATTTAAAGGTCATCACGTTAAAATCTCCTTATCGTATTAAACAGGCTCTTTTACGGCAGCATCTTCCTCTTGAAGTTCCCGGGGAAAGAGATGTTATGATTATCAAAGAGGCGAGGTAAGAGATGACTGAACTTTTTCGCTCGGGCTTACTTATGAGCAAGAAAAGAAGAGAAAATTGCGTCTTTTTTATTATCTTTTCCGTCGTTTTTGCTCTCTTTTGCCGCATTTGTTTCCTTCAGATTTTTTCTTTCCGTTTTCTTCAGAAGAAAGCGGAAAAGGAACATTTAGCTTTGGTAAAATTTCCGGCATTCCGGGGGGCTATCCTTGACCGGAAAGGAAGGTTATTGGCGGTAAGTCTACCCGCGGAATCACTCTATGTATCCCCGAAATTTATCCAAGAACCTGAAAAGACTGCCGACATTCTCTCAAAGTACTTAGGGGAGGAAAAATCTGGGCTCCTCAAGAAAATGGGCAGGAACGAGAATTTTGTCTGGATAAAAAGGCAATTAAACCGGGAAGATTACGAAAAAATTGAAGAATTGCATCTCCCGGGGGTAGGTTTTTGCGAAGAGTTTAAAAGAGTTTATCCCAAAGGTATCTTAGCCAGCCATATTTTAGGTTTTGCCGATATTGACGGCAAAGGGTTATCGGGTGCAGAAAGAGAGAATGATGCGCTTCTGAAAGGGGAATCCGGCTGGTATCTTCTGATTAAGGATGCCAAGAGAAGAGTTATTCCTTCCCTGGAGAGAAAAAGTAAAGAGGGGAGTCAGGGTTTAGACCTTATTCTGGCTATCGACGAGAAAATTCAGGAAATTACCGAAGAGGAATTAGAAAAAGTTTATCAAGAATTCCATGCTTCTGCAGCTACCGCCATTGTAATGGACCCTTTTACCGGAGAGATTTTGGGATTAGCCAATCGCCCTACCTTTGACCCCAATTCTCCGGGGTCTTTTTCTCCTTCCTTTCTTCGCAACCGGGCGATTACCGATCTTTTTGAACCCGGTTCAGTTTTTAAAACGGTTACTGCAGCCGCAGCTTTAGAGGAGGGGATTATAAAGCCAATTGACCGCATCTTTTGCGAAAACGGAAAATGGCTTTATCGGAATCATTTTCTTCATGACCATGAACCCTACAAAAATCTTTCTTTCCAGGAGGTAATTGCAGAATCAAGCAATATTGGCACCGCAAAAGTGGCCTTAAAATTGGGAGAGGAGGATCTTTACCGATACGCATGCAGTTTTGGATTTGGAGAAAAAACCGGGATTGACCTGCCCGGCGAAATAAAAGGAATTTTAAGACCCTTAAATAAGTGGTCAAAATATTCTATTATTGCTCTTCCGATCGGGCAGGAAATCGGAGCAACCCCTATTCAGAACATTTGCGCTCTTGCCGTGATTGCCAATGGCGGCAAATATGTCAAACCTTACCTTTTAAAGGAGGTTCGCAATAGTGAAGGGATGGTCGTTCGCCAGACCCGGACAGAAAGTAAACAGATTATCTCGGTAAAGACCGCGCTCACTTTAACCTCCATTTTGAAAGATGTGGTTAAGAAAGAAGGAACGGCTTTTTCGGCGAACGTCTATGGTTACAGCGTAGCCGGTAAGACCGGAACTGCCCAGAAGATTGTTGCCGGCCGCTACTCTCACTCTAAATTTGTTGCTTCTTTTATCGGCTATGCTCCTGCGGATAATCCGAAAATTATTGTTCTGGTAATGCTTGATGAACCGAAATCTCTTTATTACGGAGGGCTGGTTGCCGCCCCGGCATTTAAGGAAATAACCAGAAGAGTGCTTGCGTATTTAGAGGTTCCTTCCGAAAACCTTGTCGCCACAAATGAAAACTTAATCACCGAGAACACCAAGAAAAAATATAGCCACGAATGAACACTAAAGGAATTAGTCATTGCGAGTCGAAGACGAAGCCCCGAAGGGGTCCCATTGGGACAATCTCGCTCGGGATAAATTCCGCAATCTCATAGAAGCAAGGGATTGCCACGCCCGCCAAAGAACTCTGGCGGACTCGCAATGACAGCTGTGCTGTCAGTTCTTATTCGTGTTAATTCGTGGCTAAATTAAAAGATGAAACTAAAAGAATTAATTAAGGATTTGAAGGTTGAGAAAATTACCTCCCACAGCAATCCTGATATTTTAGGGCTTACTTACGATTCCCGAAAAGTGCGGGAAGGTTATCTTTTTGTAGCCATTGTTGGCTCTAAAGAAGATGGCCATCGTTATCTCAATGATGCTGCTGAACAGGGGGCGAAAGCAATGGTCATTGAAAAAGATACCGTCTTTGCCGAAAAGAACGTGGTAAAAATTGTGGTGAAAGATTCCCGGGTGGCTTTGGCTCATTTAGCCAGTAATTTCTACCATTCTCCCTCTAAGAATTTAAAGGTTATTGGCGTTACCGGCACCAACGGCAAAACCACCGTAACCTATCTTTTAGATTCCATTCTGAAAACTGCGGGATATAAAACAGGATTGATTGGCACCATTACCTATAAGATTGGAGAACGGCTAATTGCCGCCCAAAACACTACTCCTCAATCATTAGAGATACAAAACCTTCTGGCAGAACTTGTCCGGGAAAAGAGTGACTATCTGGTAATGGAGGTTAGTTCCCATTCCCTGGTCCAGCACCGCGTGGAAAAAATAGAATTTGATGCCGGTATCTTTACCAACTTAACCAAGTTTGAACATCTTGATTACCATCGCAACATGAAGCAGTATCTTTCAGCAAAACTCTTACTCTTCCGAAAGTACTTAGCGGAAAGTTCTAAAAAGAAAAAATCCGCAATAATCAATCTTGACGACCCGTTTGCTTCCCATTTTATCAAAGCGGCTAAAAAGAACGGGATTAAGCCGATTACCTACGGAATGAAGAAAGGCGATGTTACGGCAAGAAATTATTTGCCAACCGAATTAGGCGCTTCCTTCAAGATTAGAACCTCTTTTGGAAACCTCCAGATTTTCTCCAGATTAATCGGGAAGTTCAATCTCTACAATATTTTAGCGGCAGTTTCCCTGGGTATCGCGGAAAGGATTGACTTATCTGTAATCAAAAAGGGGATAGAAAGAATGGAAGTTATCCCGGGCCGATTGGAAGTAGTGGATTGCGGCCAGCCGTTTAAAATAATTGTAGATTACGCCCATACGGCGAGCGCTTTGAAAAATCTTTTACTCCTGGCTAAGGAACTTTCTTTCAAGAGGATTTTGCTTATCTTCGGCTGCGGAGGGGACCGGGATAAAAGAAAACGACCTTTGATGGGGGCTATTGCGGCAAAATTTACCGATTTTTTCATTATTACCTCTGATAATCCGCGCAGCGAAGAACCGGCAAGCATTATCAGGAACGTAGAAAGAGGAATTAAAAGACGCTATCGGAAAAAATATAGGGTGGAAGCGGACCGGGAAAAGGCAATCCGGCAAGGGTTGGCTTTAGCCAAACCAGGGGACCTTTTTATCGTTGCCGGAAAGGGCCACGAAACTTACCAGATTTTGAAAGATACCATTGTTCCTTTTGACGACCGGCTTATGGTTCGGAAAATTTTGCAGAATACGGAATGGAAACCTTGAGTGTTGCGGAAATTCTTGGTTGGACGAAAGGCAGACTTCTTCAGGGAAATCCGAAAACCGTAATTTCCTCAATCTCTTTAGATTCGCGAAAATTAAAA
>PFWI01000251.1 GCA_002791075.1 bacterium (Candidatus Ratteibacteria) CG_4_9_14_3_um_filter_41_21
GAGATTTTACCCGAAGTTATGCTGGTTCTGGCAAAAAGTTTAGTTCTACAAATGCAATTAGAAAAGCAAACATCTGGCACAATTTTAACGGCTGTGCCAAAAGAAGCCGTTAAAAATATTGTTATCCCTATCCTCCCCAAACCAACCCAGCAAAAAATTGCTGATTTGGTTCAGCGCTCACATTCTGCCCGTCAGCAAGGCAAAGAACTTTTGGAAAAGGCAAAAAGAAAGGTTGAAGAGATTGTTGAAAAAGGTTGAAATTCCATACAATCGAAATGTCATAATTTTATATGTTACGGAAAGTCTAAAAATGTCACGAAACCATTTAACGGGGTTAACCAGATGGTTTACCCCATTAGATAGTAAACATAAACATCTAACGGGGTGAATAATCTTTACGGTTTAACGGACGATGAAATTAAAATCATAGAACAATTTGGAGCAAAGGATAAATAATTTTAGGATGGAAGGAAAAATATGACAGATATTGTTAAACAGGACATTATTGAGAAAAAGATATTTTTGATTAGAGGTCTGAATGCAATGTTAGATAGAGACCTTGGTAAACTTTATGGCGTAAAAACAAAATCACTTAATCTTGCAGTAAAAAGAAATATAGACAGATTTCCAGATGATTTTATGTTTCAATTAACTAAAGAAGAATTTGCTAACTTGAGGTTTCAATTTGAAACCTCAAGATGGGGCGGTATTAGATACTTACCTTATGTATTTACGGAGCAGGGTGTTGCTATGCTTTCCAGTGTTCTTAACAGCAAAAGGGCGATACAGGTAAATATCGGTATAATGCGGGTGTTTGTTAATATAAGAAAATTAGTTTTTGCAAATAAAGGAATACTTAACAAATTTTATCAACTGGAACAGAAGGTTCAATCACACGATAAGAAAATAAGAACGATTTTTGAAATTATTCATAAACCAGTAGATACCAAATTGCTATCCCCGGGAAAACCGTTTTCAAATAAAAAAGCAATTAGGGATGTTATTAGTTCTTGCGAAAAGTATATTTATTGGATAGATAAATATTTTTCAAAAGCAGGGTTAGATTGGTTGTCGGAATCACTTAATATCAGTAAAGTAAAAAGTATTAAAATTCTGATGTCGTCAGAAAAGGTGGATGAGAAATTCATATCTTTGTATAGAGATTTAAAAAAAGAACTCAAAAGTGATGGTGTAAAGTGTGAATTACGAGTTATACTCGATAATTTGAAAGCGGATATTCACGATAGATGGATTATTTCAAAAAATCTATGTTATAACATGCCATCAACTGATACCATTGTCAGAGGACAATATAGTGAAGTAAAAAGAACGGCAAATTTTCCGCCATTTGATGAATGGTGGGAGAAAAGTAAGGATATTCAGAAAGTTGGCAATAATAAAATTGGGTAGAAATGAGTCGGACACTTTTTTTAGAATGCGAACGCCAAATTGACCAGATGGTTTATAAATTACACCCCCACCTATCTCCTCCCCCCTTGAGGGGGAGGATGGAGGAGAGGGGGTAGCTTTGAAATTACATACTTAACAGAGAAAATGTTAGCAAAAAGAACTTTTAAAATCAGATTAGTGTTTCACAAAAAAACAGATGAGAACATTGCGGTCATGCTGAGACCGACGGTCGTGGCAATCTCTTCCTTTATTGTCATGCTGAATGTCAATGAAGCATCTCGGTGTTAAAAGTGAGATTCTTCCCCCGTATTCAATACGGGGTCAGAATGACAGGGATTGCTTCGAGATAAATCTCTCGCAATGACAATTTAAAAATTTATGGTTAAACCAAGGGTAATTATTCTGCGGACCGCGGGAACAAATTGTGATTGGGAAACAGAAGCCGCATTTAGATTAGCCGGAGCAAACCCGGAAAGAGTGCATATCAATCGGCTTATTGAGAAGGAAAAGAATTTACGCGATTATGATATTTTAGTCATCCCCGGAGGGTTTACCTATGGAGACGATATCTCCGCAGGAAAAATTCTTGCCAACGAAATAAAATACAAACTTTTTGAACAATTGCAGAGATTTGCCGAAAAAAGGTTAATTCTGGGAATTTGCAATGGATTTCAGGTTTTAGTTAAAAGCGGACTTTTACCGGGAAACAATGGTCAGCAGGAAGTCACCTTAACCTTTAACGATTCGGGTAAATTTGAGGATAGATGGGTCTATCTAAAAAATACTTCGGAGAATTGTTTATTTACTAAAGGGCTAAAAAAACTCATTTATCTTCCCATTGCCCACGGCGAGGGAAAGTTTATTCCCAAAGGGAAAAAGGTTCTCAAGGAATTGGAGAGAAATGACCAGGTTGTTTTTAAGTATGCTGATTGTTCCGGGAAAGAAGGAGATTATCCCATCAATCCCAATGGTTCGGTGAAAAGTATCGCGGCCATCTGCAATAAAGAAGGCAATATCTTAGGGATGATGCCTCATCCGGAAAGGTATCTTTGCCGCCTTCATCATCCCGCCTGGAGAAGAGAAAATCTGCTGCCGGAAGAGGGAGATGGTTTACTAATCTTCAAAAATATAGTAGAACACGTAAAATGATAAAATACCATGAGATTGCCACGCTCCTTTCAGTCGCTCGCAATGACACTTTGTGCGATGAATCGCACCGCTACAACAAATGCGATGAATCGCACCGCTACAATTTTGAATTTCCCTTATGGTATTCCTGAAGAGATTTTACTTCTATGGCGCCGCATTTCGCCGCTTCTATTCCCTCTACCGTTGCTAAAGCAGCGGCAATTGTAGTTATATAGGGAATTTTATGCTGGATAGCATCTTTTCTGATATAGCTATCGTCATATTTACTTTCCCGGCCTACCGGAGTATTAATTATCATCTGGATGCACCCATTGCGTATATCGTCGGTTATATTAGGCCGTCCTTCGTGAAGTTTTATTGCCAGAGAAGATTCTACGCCGTTCCTCTCCAGATAAACTTTGGTTCCTTTGGTTGCCAGTATTCCGAAACCTAATTTTTTAAGTCGGTTCGCTATTTCAAGAATATGCTTTTTATCTTTATCAACCACTGAAATCAAAACTGTTCCTTGGGTAGGCAGCTTCATTCCTGCGGCTTCTTGCGCTTTGTAAAATGCCAACCCGAATGAAGAAGCAATGCCCATCACCTCTCCGGTTGACTTCATTTCAGGACCGAGAATAGGGTCAACAGCAGGAAACATATTAAAAGGGAACACCGCTTCCTTTACCCCAACATAGGAAATTTCTTTTCTATTCGCAGGAATTATATCTTTTAATTTTTTGCCTAATAAAACCAAGGTTGCTATTCTTGCCATAGATATGCCCATAATTTTACTTACTATAGGAACGGTTCGCGAAGCGCGAGGATTGGCCTCTAATATATAGACCTTCTCTTTTGCTATAGCGTACTGAATATTCATAAGACCAATTACCTTAAGTGCCCTGGCAATCTTTTTTGTGTAGTTTTTTATGATGGCGAGATTTTCTCTGGAAATATTATGCGGAGGGATTACGCAAGCGCTATCTCCTGAATGAATTCCTGCCAACTCGATATGTTCCATAACCGCCAGAATACAAACATCTTCTCCGTCGGAAATAGCATCAACTTCAACTTCGAGAGCATCTTCTAAAAATTTATCAATTAACATTGGATATTCCGGGCTAACTTCTATAGATTCCTTGATATAATTTAAAAGCATTTTCTCGTTATAGACAACTTGCATACCCCGGCCACCCAGAACAAAAGAAGGCCGCAGCATTAAAGGATATCCTATTTGATTAGCTGCAACCAGTGCTTCATCCGCTGAAGAGGCAACCCCGCTTGTAGGTTGAGGAATATTGAGTTTTTGTATTACCCCCTTAAATTTCTGTCTATCTTCAGCCAGATGAATACTCTGGGAACTTGTGCCAAGAATCTTTACGCCGGCTTGGGTCAATTCCCTGGCTATATTTAATGGGGTCTGACCCCCAAATTGCACGATTATACCTTCGGGTTTTTCTTTTTCGTAAATATTTAGCACATCTTCCACAGTGAGAGGTTCGAAGTAAAGTTTGTTGGAAATATCATAATCAGTGGAAACAGTTTCAGGATTACAGTTAACCATTATTGATTCTATTCCTTCCTCTCGTAATGCAAAAGCAGCGTGGACACAGGTATAATCAAACTCTATGCCCTGGCCAATACGGTTAGGCCCTCCGCCTAAAATCATTATCTTGCGTTTGGATGATACATTAATAGAATCTTTAGTATTATATGTTGAAAAATAATAGGCAGCGTCAGCGCCACTTACTGGCACTGCTTCGTATGCCGCTGTCTTTCCCGCATTAAGCCGCCGGGTGCGGATTTCTTTTTCTGTCTTGCCTAAAGTTTGAGCAAGATATCTATCTGAAAAACCATGCTCCTTAGCTTTTATAAGCAAATCTTGGGGTAAATCTTTGCCAGTGAACTTTTTTATCTCTTCTTCAAATTCTACCAACTCCTGTATCTGACTGATGAACCATTGGTTAATTTTAGTCATCCGGTAAAGGTCGTCAACAGACATACCCTTACGCAATGCCTCATACATTAAGAAAATGCGCTCGCTTGAGGGATTAACTAACTTTGTTCTGATTTCAGAAAGCGAAAGAGAAATAAAATCTTTAACTCCTCCCAGCCCGTATCTTTTAATCTCAAGTGAGCGTATTGCCTTCTGAAACGCTTCCTTGAAATTTTTACCTATACTCATTACCTCACCCACCGATTGCATCTGCGTACCCAATTTATCTTCAGCCTGAGGAAATTTCTCAAATGCCCATCTGGCAAATTTTACCACCACATAATCTCCGCTGGGAATATACTTATCAAGCGTGCCCTCCTTCCAGTAAGGGAGTTCATCAAGGGTTATACCTACCGCTAATTTTACCGATATACGAGCAATAGGAAAGCCCGTTGCTTTTGAAGCCAGAGCTGAGGAGCGAGAAGTGCGGGGGTTAATTTCGATAATCACAATTTTTGAGTCTTCAGGATTGTAAGCAAACTGCAAGTTACAGCCGCCGATTAGGCCAATAGCGTCAACAACCCGGTAGGACATCTCTTGATACTTGTTTTGCAAATCTTTTGAAACCGTAAGCATCGGCGCAACACAAAAACTATCCCCGGTATGCACGCCCATAGGGTCAACATTTTCAATAAAACAAACCGTAATTTTATTGCCTTTTGTGTCCCTGACCACTTCAATTTCATGCTCCTGCCAACCTAAAACTGACTCTTCTACCAGCACTTGTCTAACCAGGCTTGCTGAAAGCCCCCTGGCAACAATCATTCTTAATTCTTCTACATTATAGGCAATGCCTCCGCCGGTGCCTCCCAAAGTATAGGCAGGCCGCAACACCACCGGAAACTTCAGTTCTTGAGCAATCCTTTCCGCATCCTCAAGTGAATGCGCCGGCGAACTTTTGGGCACCGCAATATCAAGGGAAGCCATTGTCTCTTTAAAGATAATTCTGTCTTCACCTCTTTGGATAGCCTCTTGTTTTACGCCAATTAATTCAACATTGTATTTAGCCAGTATCCCTTTTTTGCTAAGTTCAGACGAAAGATTAAGTCCGGTCTGGCCGCCAAGGTTGGGAAGAAGAGCATCCGGCTTTTCTTTAATGATTATCTTTTCCATATTCTCAACGGTAAGAGGCTCAATATAGGTTTTGTCAGCCATCTGGGGGTCAGTCATAATGGTGGCAGGATTGGAATTCGCCAGGATAACTTCATAACCTTCCTCTTTAAGAGCTTTGCAAGCCTGGGTTCCTGAATAATCAAACTCACAGGCCTGGCCAATAATAATGGGACCGGAACCAATAACCATTATTTTTTTAAGGTCATCCCTTTTAGGCATTTATTTTCTTCCCTTTTTTAAAGGAAAACAGTCGGAACTACATTATCTCCGTATTTTGCCCTTGACTCTTCTAATCTGGCTTTTTGTTCTTTAAGAACTTTAAACAAAGTATCAGGGGCATCAGTTATTTTTGTCTTATAGATTTCCGCAATCCTTTCGATTTTTTCCAGATTCCCCTTAATCTTGACGGTGAATTGTTCTGCATATTCTCCCTCGGAATAATCTTTCCTAAGAACCTCTCTGAATAATTTTTTAAGGTCGGCATATCTCGGGATATAACCGGTAGGAATTTTGACCGCATCTACATCATGATTAACCCGCAACTCCATCCACTTAACCCAAACTCGTTTATCTTCCATCGCGGTTAAATATTTACCGGTTTTAGTTTTCTGAAAGTAATTAACCGCAAAAATTGTTGGCGGGACCGGCACCCCTTCAATAAATTTAAGATGATGAGCAACATATTTACCCAGAGGGATTGAAACAAAGTCAAGATTGGACATAGGATTAAATTGGCGAACCCCTTCCTTTCCCAGAGTAGCGGCAGTTGTTTCCGACTCTAAAGAAGCGCCAAAAGTTATTACCCCGTGAGTCCAATTAAACGCTTCCTGTACCGGCGGCCAGATACTGGAATCTCGCCCTCCGTAGATGATTCCTTTTATCCAAACACCTTCGGGATTATCCAACTGGCAATCAACATTTTTAAGGCCATAAAGGCTTACCGTATAGCGCGCATTTTTATGGGAATAAGTGATTTCATTCCCTTGAGAATCTTTTTTCCCTTTTTGCCATTCGCCGGAATAATTGCTTCCTTTCTCGGGTACTTCTCTCCCATCTCCCAGCCAGTAAGGAACACCTTTTTCAGTTACCAGAACATTGGAAAAAATTACCTCTCCGGGAGAAGTTAAGGATTTCCAGATTGCCGGGTCATCTTTTGGGTTAACATCCTGAATAATTCCAAAGATGCCGCACTCAACGTTGGCAGCATAAATCTTCCCCTCTTTTTTCCTTAAATAAGCCAGGTCATCTCCGACGATGCTTTCACCTTTTAACATCGAGGTGGAAGTTTTTCCGCAGGCACTGGGAAAAGCACCGGTAAAATAGGTTATCCTTTCTCTTAGAAGGCCATGAACTCCCATAATCAACATATGCTCAGCAAGCCAGCCTTCTTGTGATGCTTTGCGGATTGCTAATCTTAACGAAAGTTTTTTCAGGCCAACGGTATTACCGGCATATTGAGTGTTTACGGTGTAAACAATATTATCTTCAAGATCAACATAAACTCTTCTTTTGTCGACATTCTTACTCACGCCATTCTCCAGCACCCCTGCGCTGTGGACATATCGAAAGAAGCTTTTAGAATTTCCGATTTTTTTAAACTGCTCATATCCTCTTCGATAAAGAATATATTCTGAATGGGCGACATAACTTGAATCCGTTATCTGAACAGCGGATATTGAAAATTCGGAATTGGTTGGCCCAAGAGAAAAGAATAATACATACATTTCTTTGCCAGCCATAATGTTTTTAAGATACCGGTGTATTTCTTCTAATCCGGTTTCTTTATCCGTTGCATTAAGCGCATCTCCCAAATCAGCCCCTTGGGGAAGAAGATATTTAGTACTTGTTTTATCTCTTGCCAGATCGTTATATCCATCGAAATGTATCGTATGCCCATCAATGGCAAGTTTTCGCTCCTCGGCATTCTCTAACGCTCTATTGCCAATATATTCCCGGTCTTGGTCAGAATCATCACAAACATAAACCGAATCAGGATTGCAAAGTTCGGTATATTTTCTAACAAACTCAAAAAGACCGGCGTTATTCAAGGCAGTCAGCTTTTCGTAACTTTTTTTGCAACATTTCGTTTTTAGCAAATCCGCATATTTTTTTTGCATAGGTTTTAATGTAAATATTTAGTAGCGGTGGCAGTTATGCCACTTTTTGGTGCGATAAATCGCACCGCTACAATAGATTGACGGCGTTGAGTGAGTATTTATAAGCAGAGTTCACTCTGCCACTACTGTATGATTTTAAGTTTTCTTGCCTTTCCTGTCAAACCTGGCTTGATTGCAAAAATAGGCGTAAAATTATGCTCTTCGCGTAGAAAACAGTTTTCGTTAATCTTTAATTCTTCGCGCAAATTTTCAGTTCTTTTAATAAATTCTTTGGTAAGAGGGTCACGATAGCCGCTGACAGATTTTAATTCCGGATTATAATTTTGAAAAAATCTATTGATTCGTTTAATGAAGATTTCCCGGGTATATTTTCCAAAGAGGGAAGAAAGAGCAACGGGAAATTCTTTTTCTTCTCCATTTTGAAGGAAGGAAATGTTTGCTCTTTTATTTTTTAAGTTTAATTCATAAGAAGAAACCTCCCCGCTCTCCTCTAAAATCCGACAGTCCCAGTCCTTCAATAAGCCCGATTTTAGATAGAAAAAATAGTCTTTCCGCCCCCCAATTTTGTCAGCGAAAATAAAAAACTTTTTCTCTTTTTTTTGCAGGAAATAGAAGATTAATTTCTCAAACTGAAGGTAATTAAGGTAAGACTTATTTTTTTCTTTGGCCAATTTATTAAATTGAAATGGGCAAACACAGATAGTTTTCAAGCCAAGAAATTTAATCTTTTTTTCCTTTAATTTTTTCTTTAATTCCTCTGATTCTTTGATAATTCCTTTTTCAATCTTGGCGAGGCTAAAGCCTCGCACTACAATGTCCTTCAACCATAGCGGCAAGGAAATTTTCCCCCAGCAGGGTTTATACCTGGTTTTTGATTCCAAACAGAGTTTGGGAAACAAGGAAAAATTAAGAAGAATTTTAGAAAAAAAACTATCGGGTTCTTTCGGCAGTTTTTTAAAAAGGAGGGAGAAAAAAATAGCAACAGTCTTTTCTCCGGCCCGCCTGCATCGGAGAGAATTCCGGGAAAAGAGTTTTTTGGAATCGGTTACAATAACCCTTTTTGGATAATCGTCAGGATTTTTCGATATATTTAAAATCTGCCAGAGATTTCCCCTTTTTTCTACTTTAAATGCGCTGGCGGTGATAATTAAAGGGCCAAGAATAGGACCATAGCCATTCTCATCAATACCGACAATGATCATATTTACTATTATAATCAGGGAAAGGCCTTTATTTTAGCAATTGGAGTTTCTGGGCACAATGAGGATGCTTCTCTCCGCAGTAAACTTTCAATCTCTTCATCCTTTTTGCCAAAAGTTTATTTCTGGGCAACATTCCCTTCACTGCCAATTTAATAATTGTTTCCGGGCTCTTCTGCTGCAATCTTTCAAAGGTTATTGTCTTTAGGCCGCCCGGATAACCAGAGTGTCGGCGGTAAAGTTTTTCTTCTCTCTTCTTTCCGGAAACCTTAACCTTCTCACTATTAATAACCACTACAAAATCGCCTCCATCGGCTTCAGGTGCATAAGATGGCTTGTTCTTCCCGGAAAGAATGGTGGCAATTTTTACCGCCATTCTGCCTAAAATTTTATTCTGAGCATCAATCAAGAACCAATTTCTTTGAACCTCTGTCTTTTTCATTTTCCTCCTCTATTTGGACGCAGATAACATCAGGATAAAATCAGGATTAAAGCAAAATCAAAGATAAAGAATTAAAGATTTATTTTTAATTATTGTTTTTTATCTGCGAGTATCTGCGTTAATCTGCGTCCTATTAACTGTTTTTTCTGAATCTTTCCCGGAATTTTTTTACTTCAGGGCTTGTACGCTCCCCGGAGAGAGCCCTGAATTGCTCCAGCAATTTTCTTTCTTCTTTACTTAAATTTGTTGGTGTCTCTACCAAGATTTTAACTAATTGGTCTCCTTTCCCATAACCACGCAAACTGGGAATTCCCTGGTTACGCAGGCGAAAAACTCTACCACTCTGAGTTCCTGGCGATATCTTCATTTTTACTTTTCCAAAAAGAGTCGGTACTTCAATTTCTCCTCCTAAAGCCGCCTGCACAAAGGTAATGGGAACCTCACAAATAATATCATCGCCTTCCCGATGGAAAAAATCGCCTTCCTCCACATAAATAAGGATATAAAGGTCTCCGGCCGCACCCCCTCTTAAGCCCGCATCGCCCTGTCCGGCAATGCGTAAAGTCGAACCTTTATCCACGCCCGCCGGAATTTTCACCATAATCCTATGTTTTTTTCTTACCCTTCCTGAACCACGACAATTACCGCAGGGAGAAATAATAATTTCTCCCTCTCCTCTACACTTAGAACAAGTGCGTGCAAAACTAATAAAGTCCGAACCATAACTTACCTGACCACTTCCCTGGCATTGAGGACAGGTTTTCTTCCCCGTCCCTGATTTCATCCCTGTCCCATTACAGGCAGAACATTTCTCCAATTGAGAAAGCTCAATGTATTTCTCCGTTCCCATTGCCGCTTCTTTTAAAGTGATTGAAAGATTATATTGAAGATCAGAGCCTCGCTGATAACCTTTTTCTCTTCCTCCGAATCCTTCTTCAAAGAAATCGCTGAAGAAGGAAGAACCCTTGAAGAGATTGCCAAAAAGGTCGCCAAAATCCGTCCTCACCCGGGAAAAGTCCTGCGTCCAGTCAAAACCTCCTCCTAAACCGCTATGGCCGAATTGGTCGTAAGTAGCTCGTTTTTTAGAATCAGAGAGAACTTCATAGGCCTCGGTTGCTTCCTTGAATTTTTCTTCAGCCTGCTTATCCCCAGGGTTATGGTCAGGATGATATTTTAAAGCCAATTTCCGGTAAGATTTCTTTATTTCATCAATGCCCGCATTCCTGGAAATGCCTAAAATCTCATAATAATCACGTTTTGCCATTTTCTACCTTTAACCACGAATTATACGAATAAATCGAATTTGAAAATGAAACGAAGTGCCACCCTGAGTGTCAACGAAAGGTCTCGTATAAAGAGAGATTCTTCGGCTGTGCCTCAGAATGACATATTCTTTTTATTACTCTTTTTAATTCGTGTAATTAGAGAAATTCGTGGTTGCTTTTCTTTAATCTATGGTTACCTAATGTTATATAATAATCGTATATTTTCTTTCAATTCTGAACGGTTTAAATGCCCTTCCTCCGGCCTCATAAAACTTGGTAAAGAACTCCAAATATTGCAACCTGCTGGTATGGACATAAGCCCCCAGAGTATTAATCCCAAGATTAAAGAGATGCCCAAGACAAAAGAGAAGAATTCCCAGGAGGATGCCAAGATAAGGAAGAGGAAGAACAAGGGAAACCAGTTGGTTGACCACAATAGCCAAAAGAGCGGTAGTCATCCCTAAAGCAAAAAGTCGGGAATAACTTAAGGTATCCGACAGTAGATTTCCAACAATCATTCCGTAAACAGAATAGACGCTCCAAAAGAGTTTCATAAATATTCCTTTTTGCTCGATAAATTGCTGAAAGATCACCAAGAGCAAAGCAAGAATCAAAAAGAAACTCAAAGGGAAGAAGAAAAAACCTCCTAAAAAAGAAAATGGCAAACTACCTTTCCTGGATAAAAAAGCAAGAATCCAGAGAGGCAATCCTAACTGAACTAAAAAGGGAGCGAGGTTTTTAAGCCCGGCGGTTCCCCAATCCTTAATGCTCTTTATCAATCTTACCATCACTCCAAAGGAAATCTGGAGATACCCAAAGAAAAGCGCCAGATAGAAAAACTTCATCATATCATCAGGGTTTTTAACTGGATTAAGAACGGTAATTGTTCCCCAAAATCTTCTTAAAGGAGAAAATGGTATTTTTTCAAAGAGGTCACCAAAACAACTGCCGGTCATTATTCCTGCCCCGATAGTGGCTAAACCACTGAAGAGAAATAATCTACAAAGTCTTTTCCCCATTTCGGAGAGATGCATTTTCTTTAATAAAATAAACGAAAAAATGGCTAAGAGAAACCCATAACCGCTATCGGAAAGACAGGTAGCAAAGCAGAGAATGAAGAAAATGGAAAGAAGGCCGCTGGGGTCTATTCCTTTATAAAAAGGCCGGCCATATAAATCAGTAACCGCTTCAAAAGGCTCAACCAAAACTCTATTCTCTAAGATGGTAGGGACATCCTCACCTCTTTTTGGCTCACGAGAGTATAAGGCAACCTCGGGAAATTTTTCTTTCAAGCACTTCTCTAAATTTGGCAGATTTTTTGCGGGGAGCCAGCCGGTAAGTAAAAAGGCGCTTTCGGTCTGTCCAAAAGAATTCTGAATATTCTCCTGCTCCTTGCAGGAGGCATAGTAATCAAGAAGAACCAGAATTTTATTTCTTTCTGAGGCAAATGTTTTCATTTCCTCATTCAACCGGGAAAGATTTTCCTCATTCCTTACCAATCTTTTTTCAATAAAGGAAAGCATTCCCGCCGCCGTTAAACGAAAAGGAAGAAATTTTTGAGAAGTAGCATTATACCTATTCAAAAGTGATGCGACCTTCCTTTTTTCTTCCCTGGGATAGATTAAAAGAAACAAAATCTCCTTTTTATCTTTTTTGACTATTTTTAAATAAAAAGACAGGGTTATTTTTTCTATTTCCTTAATTAAATTGTTCAATTGAAGAGCAGAAATTTTATAAATACCTTTTTCGGTAAACCGGCCAGGGAGAAACTGGTAAAGAGGTAAATCAACTTCTTTGATTAAATAAAAATCTTCTTTCAGCTTATTTAACTTTTTTGTCAAATTTTCTTTTTTCTTTATTCCTTCATCCAATACCTTTACCTTTTTATAGAAGGTATTAAGGTCAAAATTCTTTACGATATCCAGAAGTTTTATTGTAGAAATTTGAATTTTTTCTGAGGCTTTTTCACCCAAAGAAAAAAGAATTTCTTTCAGGAAATAGAGTTTCTTGATTTTTTTCTCTAATTCTTCATCAGGCAAAACCTTTTTTGGCAAAAGCACCTTTAAAGAAGGCTCTTCTTTAAAATGGATAATCTCCAAAAAAGCCTTTTCCTGCAGGTCTCTGGTAAGTTTCTTTGCCTTATTCTCCGGGCCAATGAGGGTAATTTTTTTCATCCTGCCAATTGCCATCAATTTCTCCTTATAAACGATTTATTATATTACTTACGATCAGGAACGGTCAAATTAAAGAATGGCTCTTAATATACTCTTATCTCATAAACCCTGGCTTCAGGGGAGCCATTGGTAGCAGAAACCTCTAAGCGGAGGCGAGAAGTGGTAATCGGTTTAAATCGATGCTGGCGGTGGCGCTGATAATTATCCTTCACCACCGTGATTCCCCTGGTTTTTAAGATGGTCCCAGACACCAAGAACATGGCGGAGAAGTTCATCCCTTATTTTTTCATTATCAGCGATGGTATCAAAAGGATAACCCACCTCAATCCACCAGTAGCCAGGGGAGTAGCTATGATACCTTAATTTCATTGTAATGCTATTTTTAGGATACTTTTCTGCCCATTCTGGAGGGGTAAAGGAAACTGGATGTCCAAGATCCTTCACGGCAAACAGTAAGGAATTGCCCATTATTCCTTTATCCGGTTTTTTTGGTGCTAAAGATTCATTAAATTCATTTTTTCCTTCTCGACCATATCTGAATTTTGCTCCGGCAGAATATGCAACCACTCCATCTCCCGTCGCATCAATAAAAAGATTTCCTTCGATAACAAATTCCTTTTCTGTTCCTAATTGCGTACATTTAACCCCGATAATCCTTTTTCCTTTTAGCTTCACATCCCTGACACTGGTATTGAGAAGAAGGGTTAAATTTTTTTCCTTCCGACATTTTCTCGGTTGTCAATTCCCCCTTTTCCATCATTGCAACCAAGTCTGGCGGCAGCAATTGCCGCACAAACTCCAGCCAATCCCCCTCCAATAACAACTGTGTCATATTTCATTATAGAATTACTTATTAATTAAGGACATTGCTTCATTTCGGGTGCGGATATCCCTTAAGAAAATTCCTCGCACTGCCGAAGTAACCGTAAAAGAACCCGGTTTCTTTACCCCGCGCATTGTTAAACAAAGGTGCTCAGCCTCTATAATCACCAAAACTCCCTTGGGTTTAAGTATCTTCATAATGGTGTTGGCAATCTGGGTGGTGAGCCTTTCTTGCAACTGAAGCCTTTTTGCAAAAATATCAATTACCCGTATTAATTTGGACAATCCCACAACCCTGTTTTTCTCAGGGATGTAGGCAATATGAGCCTTTCCCATAAAGGGAAGAAGATGGTGCTCGCAAATAGAAAAAATTGGAATATCGCGAATCAGGACAAGTTCATCATAGTCTTCTCTAAAGATTGGTTTTAGTTCTTCCCTGGGATTCCTTCCCGGACCGGAGAAAAGTTCCTCGGCCATCCGGGCCACGCGTTCTGGCGTTTGCTTTAATCCCTCTCTCTCTAAGTCTTCGCCAATCGCCTTAAGAAAGATTCTAACCGCTTCTTCAATTCTTTTCTTGTCCATTAATAATTTTATTAATCTCTTCCCCGGTTAAGGTTTCCTTTTCCAGAAGAGCAGTTGCTATTTTTTCTAACTTTTCTCTATTTTTTTCTAAAATTTCTTTTGCTGTTCTTTGAGCTGTTTCAATAAGACTTTTTACTTCCTGGTCAATTTCCCGGGAAGTTGCTTCGGAATGTTCGCCTCTTTGAGTGAGGTCACGACCCAGGAAAACCTCCGCGGGTCTCTTGCGATAAGTGATGGGGCCCAATTTTTCACTCATTCCCCATTCACAAACCATTTTCCTTGCTAACTCGGTAGCAATCTGAAGATCATTTTCCGCTCCGGTATAGGACTTACCAAAGATAAGCAGTTCTGCTGACCTCCCTGCCAACAGAGTGGCTAATTCGCCCTGATAGAAGACATTGCTTTCAATATAAGTATCCTCTTCCGGAAGAATATGGGTGATGCCAAGAGCGCAACCTCTGGGGATAATCGTAACTTTATGGATGGGATTAGCATCAGGTATAAATTTCTGTACTAAAGTATGACCGGCCTCATGGTAGGCAATGATCTTCTTCTCCTTCTCGCTAATGAGAAGACTCTTTTTCTCCATTCCCATCATCACCTTATCTTTTGCCTCTTCAAAATCATCCATCTCCACCGATTCCTTATTATTTCGGGAAGCAAGAAGAGCTGCCTCATTAGCCAGAAGAGCTAAATCCGCTCCGGAGAGTCCGGGTGTGCCCCGAGCAACAATCTGCAGGTCAACTTCGGGATGAAGTTTTATTTTTTTGGTATGGACCTTAAGGATTCCTTCTCTTTCCTTAATATCCGGCCAGGTCACCACAACCTGACGGTCAAACCTTCCCCGTCTCACCAAAGCCGGGTCAAGAACGTCCGGGCGGTTGGTGGCAGCCATAAGAATAACGCCCTCTTCGGTAGAAAAACCGTCCATTTCCACCAGGAGTTGATTTAAAGTCTGCTCCCTTTCATCATGTCCTCCACCCAGACCAGCAAATCTCTGCCGGCCAACAGCATCAATTTCATCAATAAAGACAATTGCCGGAGCTTTCTGCCGGGCCTGGTGAAAGAGGTCTCTTACTCTGGAAGCTCCCACGCCAACAAACATTTCTACAAAGTCAGAGCCGCTCATAGAAAGAAAAGGAACCCCGGCTTCACCGCTAACTGCTTTAGCCAAAAGAGTTTTTCCAGTTCCGGGAGGCCCAACCAGCAAAACCCCTTTAGGAATCTTCCCTCCTAATCTCTGGAACTTTTTAGGGTCTTTTAAGAATTCAATAATCTCTTTTAACTCCTCCTTGGCCTCTTTTAATCCGGCCACATCGGCAAAGGTAATCTTTTGCTTACTTTCTGATAAAGGCACAATTCTGCTCTTGCCAAAGGAAAGGACTCTGTCTCCACCTTTGCTTACTTGACGAGCCACAAAGAACCACAACAGACCAAAGATAAGCACAATGGGTAAAACTGAGTAAAGCAGATTCAGCCAGATTGACTTGGATTCCGGTTGGGAATAAATTTTTATATTCGGTTGTTTTTTTAGAAATTCATAGAGGTTAGGATCTTCGGTATAGGTGGAGAATTTTTTACCGTCTTTTAGATTTCCGCTAATAAATTTACCGGCAGGCTGAGTGGTCCCTTTAATGGTGACAATTCCGCTAATCTCTTCGCTTTCTACTTGCTGGAAGAACTCGCTATCGTTGATTTTTTGAGGAGACTTTTTTTCTTCCAGGTTGGAAAACTTAAGAAGACTAAATAAGAAAACCCCTAAAAGCAGCCAGAAGATAAGCCCTTTGGCAAAATTGCCTTTTAAATTTTCCGGTTTCTTTTTTTTCTTTTCCATATTTTCTCTACCATCTTTAATGCGCAATATTCACTGCACATTGTGCAGACGTCTGATATGGCAGATTTACCCTGCCGGTATTCCCGAAATCTCTGAGGATCAATACTTAAGAACTCCTGTTTCTCCCAATTGCGTAGATTACGGTATTTTGAGATTTCCTTATCCCAATCTTTGGCTCCCTTGACCCCTTTGGCAATATCCCCGATATGGGCGGCAATTCGGGCTGTAATAACCCCTTCTCTAACATCCTTCACGTCAGGAAGTTTAAGATGTTCAGCCGAAGTGACAAAGCAAAGAAAGTCAGCCCCGATACTGGCGGCAATTGCTCCGCCAATGGCCGCGGTAATATGGTCGTATCCCGGAGCAATATCGGTGACGAGAGGGCCAAGAAGATAAAGCGGTAAATTTCCGGAAAGGGTTTTAGCCATCTTCACGTTTATTTCAATCTCATTAATCGGGATATGTCCCGGACCCTCAATGAAAATACTTACTCCATTTTCAATGGCATACTTTGCCTGTTTTGCAATCGTGGTTAATTCCTCAATCTGCGCCTTATCCGTGGAATCAGCAATTGAACCGGGTCGCAACCCATCTCCTAAACTCAAGGTAACATTATATTTTTTAGCAATTTTTACAATTTCATCAAATGACTCATAGAGCGGATTTTCTCTTTTATTGGTAATCATCCAGACCGCCAAAAATGAGCCCCCGCGACTGACAATATTGGTAGTTCTTCCCTCCCTTTTTATTGCCGCAAGCCCCTTTTGCGTTACCCCGGAATGGATGGTCATAAAGTCCACTCCATCAACTGCCTGGTTTTCAATTGTTTCCAAAATTAAGTCTTTGCTCATCTTCGCAATAGTGCCGTATTTTGAAGCGGATTTAATGGCTGCTTCGTAAATGGGAACCGTACCTACCGGAATAGATGAATGCGCAATAATCTCTCTTCTAATTTCAGAAAGATTGCCTCCGGTGGATAAGTCCATTACGGTATCAGCCCCAGCCTCTATTGCTGCCTTTAATTTTCTTAATTCTTCC
>PFWI01000200.1 GCA_002791075.1 bacterium (Candidatus Ratteibacteria) CG_4_9_14_3_um_filter_41_21
AACAGGCTCAGGGCAGGCTCCGCAATCTCATGAGATTGCCACGCTCCTTTCAGTCGCTCGCAATGACAGCTATGCTGTCATCTGCGTGTATCTGCGTCCAAAAAGAAAATAAAATAGGAGGAAAATGGTTGAAGAATTAAATATTACTGAGTTAAAGAAATTTACCATCCCTCAACTACAAAAGAAAGCGCGCACCCTGAAAGTCGAGGGAATTGGCGGTTTAAAAAAACAGGATTTAATCTTTAAAATTCTTCAGGGGCAAACCGAGAAAAATGGACTGCTTTTTGGAGAAGGGTTGTTGGAGACTCATCCTGACGGTTTTGGATTTTTGCGGTCGGGTAATTATAACTATCTGCCCAGTCCTGATGATATTTACGTCTCTCCCTCCCAGATTAAAAAATTCCATTTAATTACCGGCGATACCGTATCCGGTCAGATTCGTCCGCCTAAGGAGGGTGAGAAATACTTTGCTCTCCTTAAAGTGGAAGCCATAAACTTTGAAAATCCGGAGATATCCCGGGATAAAATCCTTTTTGAAAATCTTACTCCCCTTTATCCGAATCAACGTTTTATCCTGGAAACCGAACCCGGGGAAATTTCAATGCGGGTCCTTGACTTAATTAGTCCCATTGGCAAAGGGCAGCGCGGTCTAATTGTCGCTGCTCCCAAAACCGGCAAGACCATTCTTCTGCAGAAGTTAGCCAACAGTATTACGATAAACAATCCTGAAGTTATCCTTTTTGTCCTTTTAGTGGGGGAGAGGCCGGAAGAGGTCACTGAAATGCAGCGTTCCGTGAAAGGTGAGGTAATCAGCGCTACTTTTGACGAACCTCCGGCTACGCATATTCGGGTGGCCGAGATGGTCCTGGAGAAAGCCAAGCATTTAGTGGAGTACGGAAAAGACGTGGTTATTCTTCTGGATAGCATTACCAGATTAGCGAGAGCCTACAACGTGCTGGTTCCCCATACCGGTAAAATTATGACCGGGGGATTAGAAACTACAGCCCTGGAGAAGCCCAAGAGATTTTTTGGCTCGGCCAGAAATGTTGAGGAGGGAGGAAGTCTCACCATTATGGCAACTGCCTTGATTGAGACCACCAGCCGGATGGACGACATTATCTTTGAAGAATTTAAGGGGACCGGGAATATGGAAATTAATCTGGACCGGAAATTAGCCGACCGAAGAATCTGGCCGGCAATTGATATTAATAAGTCCGGAACCAGGAGAGAAGAGCTTCTGCTTAACTCCGATGAATTGAAACGAATCTGGCTTCTGCGTAAATCTTTAGCGGCTCTTCCCTCGGCTGAGGCAATGGAATTAATGCTCGGAAAGTTACAGAAAACTACCTCCAATGCTGAATTCTTGATGGGAATAAAAACGGTAAATATTCACTGAACCACATAATGGTCTGTAGTGGCAAAGCTTGCTTTGCTCTTGTCTGTGTAGTGCGAACCTTTCAGGTTCGCTTGTTGGCGAG
>PFWI01000287.1 GCA_002791075.1 bacterium (Candidatus Ratteibacteria) CG_4_9_14_3_um_filter_41_21
GACTATGGCGCAAGAGAACCTATTTTGCTCATTGCATAGAGACCGAACTAAGACCATTGGTACCAGAGGTAAAGGAGATGGTTGATAATCTGGTAGAGAAGATGGCGGTGAGATACTGAGAAGGAGAAGCAAATGTCAGAAGAAGAGCGGGATAAAAAGTGGCAGAGGGATTATAGGATAAGAACTCTCTTAATGATAATTGCTTTAATTTGTGTGTGGGTTGGCCTTTTCCTTTGGGGCAGAATGGAAACGAAGAAAGCAACTTCTTTAGAGAAGATTGAGCAAAACCAGCAGAAGATTATAGAGATGTTGGAGGAGAGAAAGTGAGTAAATAGAGAGGAGAGATTATGTTCAACATAACCGATTTAATTGTAGATTTAGGTATGATTGTAGAAAGCGGTATAGATGAGTTATCTGAAGACCAGCTTGCTAACATTGTAGGTAGTGAATATCAATGTGAGTTCTGTGGTAAAAGATTTATCCGGAAGGAAGACCTAAAGGACCACAAGACCGCAGTAAAGTTTAGAGAGTACCAGGAAGAGATGTTTCTGGATACGGAGAGGATGTAAGAAATGAAAAAGAAGTTCTTAACGATATTACTTTCTGTTTTCCTTCTCACCGGTTGGACAACAGGAATTAGCGCAGAATTAAAAAAAGAGTTGTTTAGCCCTGAAGAATGGGAGAGGTTGAAGAAATCAGGCATTGTTTCCGAAGAAAAGCCAAAAGAAAGAGAAGAAGTTATCAGAACAAATAGTACCCGTGAATACGATTTTTCAATGCAGGAGGCAATGGCTGATGAGGCACTAAAGCATCTTGGTGCACATTTCCAATACAATAGATGTGGAGGAATTGGTAAGACTACCCCTGAAGTTTGGTATGGGAACGAATGTAACACCTGGAGAAAGTGGCATAAAAAAAGAAATATTTGCTGTATCGGAGTTAGACATTTTGATTGTTCAGGATTTGTTTATTTCTGCGCTAATCAGGTAGGATTCAATATTCCTCGACACGAAAAAGGGGGATATGGAAGTCCACAATTGTGGCATGAGAGATATGTTGCACCTATTGCCTTAGATAAAATTCGTAAAGGGACACTTCTTTTTGGAGGACATGGGAATGTTATTACTCATGTCGGAATTTACCTCGGGGATGGAAATTTTGTGGACGCTGCGTGGCCAGGGGTTGATGTCAGATCTTGGGAATTGTATTCAGGTCAAGCGAAGGAAAAGCGTCACAGTCTCTTTGCTGGAAATATTAATTCAGAAAAAGTTGAGAAATGGCGAAAGATATACGAAGAGTTAAGGAATGCCAAAAAAAAGACAGCTAAATAGCTCAAGGGAGAAGATGAAAAAAGTAGCAATTGTTTTCTTAGGAGTATTTATAATTTTAGTAAGCAGAGAGACAGAGAGATGTCTTCAAACCTGTACTCTCGGTGTAGTCAACGGATGTGTAACTGTAGACGGTCGTCCTATTTTTTGGAGGATCGACGACTCCAGCCACGAGAAGCGTATGCGGCTTGCTCATGTTGACGCCTCTCCATACGATTATATTGGGATAACGGAAGTAGACCATTATATACCTTCAGGCTTAAATGAAGCTGGGATAGCTGGACATGATACTTTTGTGGGGACTACAGGAGAAGTTGCTCCAGACGGAGTAGGTGCTTATGGAATTACGCTGCATAGTTTAAGAAACTATACTTCTCTTGATCAAGTCAGAGACTATATTAAGCAAAAGGTTGATACTGATAAATCTAATGCGGGAGGTTGTCTTGGTTTTATAGACGCCCATGGAAATGCCAGTATATTTGAGATTAATAGGTCTAACTGGTGGTTCGAATATAATAGTGTGAACCCTAATCGCAAGAGACAGGGCCTTTTCGGCTTTGTTGTCCGCGCAAACGAGTTTCATCAACGAGCAAATGATACAGATGATACGAACATTGGGGGTCGCTATCAAAGTGGTACTTATAACATATTAGGATTGTGCCGCAGGGGTATACTTAGCGTCAAAACGATCATTCAAGGCGACAATGTCTTTGAAGTCATCCGTTATGGTCCTGGCCGACCTCTCGCAGCGCTTGCCAGAGAAGAACAATACAAACCTAATTCTGTGATGGTCGTCCACGGTGTAGCCCCTGGAGAAAATCCGGCCTTAGCCACGATGTGGGTTATTTTGGGCCAGCCAAATTATGGCATTGCGGTGCCGGCCTGGGTAAAAGTTTCCGATATTCCACATTGCCTAAGTAGCGGAGAAATGTGTGACCGAGCGATGTCTCTTTTTAAAAAAAGAGGGGGAATAATTGTTCGGAGGAGTGTCTTTCCAGTTGAGGCTCATATGTTTGATGTGGTCAATAATACATTGTTACCCCATTGGCGTGCTAATGGAGTTCCCTCAGTTGTTGAAATGACTCGTATTGAACATCGTATGGCGGCGGATGCTTACAGTTTACTCTCTTGTCTTGATAAACAGGATAGAATGAATAGAGCTCCGGATCTAACACTTAACGTTTATCAAGAGAATCTTACCGCAAACTTCACGGTTAGAGTAAATGACCCAGATGGTAAAATTGTAAGCATCAAATGGGACTTTGGCGATAGTCAGATCTCAAAAGAAAAATCGCCATCGCATACTTATGCTAAACCCGGCACCTATCTTGTCTCCTGCACTGTTACAGATGACGATGGCGTAACAATCACTGATTGGGATTATTTGCATTTTGGTCGTTTACAAGTAAAACCTGAACCTGGAATTGAAATTAAACAGCCTTGGTTTGGAATTGAAGTCAAGGTTGTTGAGTTTCCAGAAGAAAAAGGAAGATTGAAAACTCAACTTCTTGTTACAAAAGTGTATAAAGGAAGCCCAGCTGAAAGAGTAGGAGTAAGAGAAGGAGATACAATTTGGCCCTACAGTGGATGTGGTATCGACAGGACATTTGTTGAAGATTTAGAGCGCAAGTTAAGAGCGATAGTTGAGTTTAAGGAAAGGAGGGAACTAAATCCTTTTGACGATATGTGGATTAAGAGAGATAAAGAATATATTAAAATTCCCGATGAAGAAATAATCCGAACCCTCGAGATGAGGAAAGAGGAGGAAATCCCGTCGGGAACTTATTAAAAAGAAAAGAGCTCTCGTTAAAAAATTAACGGGAGCTTTTTTTGTTTTTAATTTTTTAGTGAAATAGTCGAGGTAGTCGAGGTTTGACCTCGACTGACACTAACTCGACTGACTCGACTAGCCTGTCGAGGTCAAACCTCGACAGCACTCAAATTTTATTGACATTTGTTTTTTCTTTTTGGTATAACACACTTGGTTCTTTGAGATTTTAAAATGGAACAGAACTGAAGAGAATTAAATTGAAAAGCCAGAAAATCAAATTCTTTCTAACCTGGTACCGAGGTCCGTAGAATTTACGATTGGGGGTATCCATTTGACTCACGTAGTGAGTTACATAGACTGTTTTATTTGCCAAGTCAACTTCGCCACTTAACTTAATCTAAATCCCTCTAATCCCTCATTGTAATTGCCTTTCCCTTATTTTTTTGTCCCTCTTTATAGTGAAATGATTATATAATTTGACTTGCTATAGTTTTTATTGTATGATATTATATAGTGAAACCTAAAAGGAGGAAACTATGGCTTTCTTAAGAGAGATAAGAGCAGAAAGAAAGAGCGGCAAGGTATATTCTTATTGGGTAACAATTAAGACCTTCTGGGACAAGAAGAAAAGAAAGGTGCGCCACAAAGTTCTCCATGATTTAGGTCATCTTTCTGATCAAGAGGTAAGAGCGATAAGAACAATCCTTTCCTTAAAAGGGATGCCAGAAGATTCTTTCTTTACCAGCTGGCAGGATATTAAAACTAAAAAAGATTATGACTTTTTAGCCCCGATAGTTTTAGATAAACTCTGGCACCTCTGGGAGTTAGACAAGGTAACCGATTCTGGCCAGATACTTAAAGTTCCATCCTCTATCATCTCTGAGATTCTTACCATCAACCGTGCAGTTGCTCCAGCCAGTGACCTCAAAGTTTGCTCCTGGTATGAGGAAACAATTCTTCCCAAGCTTTTTAAGGTAACCCCGGAGATAGTTAATCCCACCAGAATTTACCGGAGCTTAGATAATATTATTTCAAAAGAGGAAAGGATCCAGAATCATCTTTCCCGGAAAGTGAAAGATTTAGGATACGATGATTTATCTTTGGTCTTCTATGATATTACTTCCTCCTACTTTGAGGGCTGGGGTTGTCCCCTGGGAGAGTTTGGTTTATCCCGTGATTACCAGAAAAATAAACTTCAATTGCTTTTAGCGTTGGCGGTGACCAAAGAGGGATTCCCCTTCTACTGGAAAGTATTACCTGGTAGTCTACATGATTCCCTTACCGTTAAAGAGGTGGCAACCTCTTTAAAGAAAAAGTTTCAACTAAAAGATATTATTCTGGTGATGGATAAAGGGATGGTGAGTGAGGATAACCTAAAATTTCTGGAAGAACAAAACTTTTCCTATATCGTTACTATTCCCAGAAGCCAGGTGAAAACCCTGGATGATTTCCCAAAAGAACTTTTAGAAAATTTAGGAAAAGAATTGGAAGAAGAAGGAAAAAGAAAAACTCCCAATCTACCATTGAATCAGTGGCGAGCAGGTCTAAAAAGGATAATGCAAAAATATCTCTATTTTACCTATCTTTTACCCAGGGCCTATTTCCATGAATTAAAAAAAGAGAAAGAGAGAAGATATATCTTATGCTTTAATCCTGAGAAGTTTGTTGAAGAAAGAAAACAGAGAAAGAAAAAAATATCTTCTATCTCTGCATATTTAGAAAAGTGGAACAAAGAACTTACCTCAGCCAGAAAAAGTAAGGATAAGAAATTGTTGGGTAAAGAAATTTACTCCTATTTGAAGAAAAGAAAGGCAGAAAATCTCTTTACCATAAAATTAATCCCGAAAAGAAAAAGAATAAAAAAGAGAACCATTACCACCTATAGAATAGAGCATCAGATAAAACAGGACAAATTAGAAAACTTAAAACTTTCCGATGGTATCTATTGCATCCTTTCTAATCTTCCCGAAGAAAAGGCCGCTTCTTTTTTACTCTCCGCTTATAGAGAGAGAAGAAAGGTTGAGGTTGCCTTCTCTTACTTAAAAGGATTTATTGAGATTAGACCTTTCTACCATCAGAAGGAAGAAAGGGTAAAGGCCCATATACTATTTTGTATTCTTGGTTATCTCCTTCAAGTGACAGTGGAGTATCTTCTGAAAAAGAAAGGTTACCCCATGACCTTTCAGGAATTCTGCAAAAGAACAGCAAGGGTAACGGCAGTAGAATTAGAGATAGAAAATATCAGAAAGAAAGGACTAAAATTAACCGAGGTGCCAAAGGAGGTGCTTTCTCTCTTGGAAATGATAAATAGTAAAGATGTTCTTTCTAAAGATTTTCTAAAAATGGAAAAATAGGTTAAACTATTTCACTATATAGGCAAGATAATAAAAAGAGGAAACATAGACAGGATAAGGAAAAAGAGAGGATTTGAGTAAATTAGAGTGGCGAAGTTGACTTGCCAAAAGACGCCTTTATTGGTGGTAAATTGCATCAAATTCCAACTATTTAGGTCCATATTCCCATCGAATTTGGCTAACGGGAGTGAAGTGGATACCCCAATTTACGATAACTGATAGACAAGAATTATGTAGAGGATTATAATACTTATAAGTCAATGATAGGGAAGTCTGAAAAAAGGGGGCGCAATGAAAAAATGTTTATTAAGCTTTTTATTGATTTTAGTATTTTTTATGAATGGCTGCGCTTCGGTTCCGGAGGCTACTGCTGGAAAACCGGCGGAGAAGATAAAAATAGGTTTTTTAAATGTATCCTCTTTTCCTGCCTTTGCTTCTGTAGAAATTGATGGAAAACATATAGGTAAAACTCCTCTTGAGAAAGTTTCTCTATCCCCAGGTACGCATCAAGTCATAATTTCTGAAGGGGGATACAAGAACTCTGAAAATCTTGTAGAAATAAAGCCAGGAGAGACTACTCACCTTGGAGTAGCGCTGGAGAAGATATACAGAGCAACACCTGAGAAAACAAGAACTTATACTTATAAAGAACCTGAGAAAGTCATTGTGCTTCCTGGTGAGCCCGGCGGTATAATGGGTCGCTTTGGATATTATGTTTGTGACTACCCTAAATTCGTCGGCCATATTGATTTTGTTAAGAAGCGGAACTCCGACTTCTATAAAAGTCTGACTTTGGCTGACACTATGCGCCTGAAACGTCGCCTTTTTTCACCTAGATGTTGGTCCTTGTCGGGTTTCCCCGAGTGGAAGTCTCTGCTAACTCTTTGCTTGGCTGAGGATGACGTTGATGAAGTGTTCATGTTCTCCGAGACCGCTAGCCCGGGAGTCTTGGTCTTCCGGACCAACAAAAATATTCCCCTGGTTGGCCCCGAGATAGTGCGCAAAAAGATTGCTGGCATTGAGTACTTCGCATTTAGTAACAAACGTCTATACATTGCGAACACGGAAGAACACATCTTTTGCATATCGCACGACCAGCGGCAATTGGAGGGCGCTCTTCTCAACTTCAAAGGTAGGCATCAGCCAAGACTTGACGAGAATCTGAGGCGGGCATTGGAATCAATTGCCAGTCAAGCCAATTACGTGGCGTTCCAGCTACCCGCTCTACCTAAGATCCTCGCCCAAGTTTTACCGGAGTTGAAAGTATACGCGCTAGGGTGGACCTTGAGTTCATCTTACGATGTTAGGGAGTTTTGTGTATTCCCAACAGAAAGAGAGGCCGAGACCTACTTGAGGACTCAGAAAAATGCATTTGAGATTCTTGGATGGGCCAAATGCGTGGAGATCCAGCAGATCAACAACTGCACAATTACGTCCCTCACGTTTTCCATCAAGGATATTAGATAGAGCCGGGGCTTTGTGACGGCATCCTGCCGCCCCGTTATCAGGAGGTTATGATGATTGAAAATATTGTTGGAGTGATAGTTGGTGTCATATTTTGGGGAGGGATTATAGTTGGAATACCTTGGTTGATGTCTCATCTCCAAAAAAAAGCGAGAAAAAGGGCGGCAGAAAAAGAAATTATCTGCCCCAATCCAAATTGTGGTTATAAAGGGAAACCTAAAATAAAAAAATGTTTTAGCGTTACAGTATTCATAATATTATGGCTATTAGGTATTTTTCCCGCTCTACTTTATGTCATACTTGTTAGGGATAAGATCCTTTGTCCTAAATGTGGAATGACAGCGAGAGAGTTTCTAGAATAGCCCGTATTTGTATCATCCATTTCGTCTTTGCTCCACAAAAGCGAAACTTTATGGTATAATATGCTATTAAAATGGCTACTTCAGGGGGCAAATTGGGGGTAAAA
>PFWI01000247.1:0-1247 GCA_002791075.1 bacterium (Candidatus Ratteibacteria) CG_4_9_14_3_um_filter_41_21
TGGTTGCTATTATTTCTTCGTGTCTTCTTTATACTATCGTGCTTTCGTGGTAATCTTTAAAAAGATGGCGATAGAAAAAAATATTGAAAATGACCCTGTCGTAAGATTAACTAATTCAATCCTGGTAGAGGGAATTAAAAAAAAGGCTTCTGATATTTTAATTGAACCATTAGAGAAGAATATTCGTATTCGTTACCGTATTGATGGTCTTTTAAGAGAAGGTTTTAATCCTCCCAAGAGCATCCATTCCCAACTTTTAATCCGGATTAAAGTAATGGCAAAACTCAATATTTCCGAAAAAAGGCTGCCTCAGGATGGAAGATTTAAATTAAGAGTGGAGAGGAGCAACGTTGACTTTCGGGTTTCTATTGTCCCTTCTTCTCTCGGAGAAAAGGTTGCTCTCCGAATTCTGGATAAATCCGCCCTGATGCTTAACCTTGAAAAACTTGGTTTCGATCGGGAAGAGGTAAGAATGCTGCGTGAAGCAACCAAACATCCCCACGGGATGATTCTTATCTGCGGCCCTACCGGATGCGGTAAGACCACTACCCTTTATTCGCTCCTGCACCTGGTTGATCAACCGGAAATAAACATCACTTCAACCGAAGACCCGGTAGAGTATGAAATCCCCGGCATCAACCAGGTAGCCATCAACCCAGCGATTAATTTAACCTTCGCTAATTCCTTAAGGTCAATCCTGCGCCAGGATCCGGATATCATTATGGTCGGCGAAATCAGAGATGCCAAAACATTGGATATTGCCATTAAATCTGCTCTCACCGGACACCTGGTGCTTTCCAGTTTTCATTCCATGGATACCCCGGGAGCAATTACCCGGCTAAGCAATATGGGAGCAGAGCCTTTTTTAATTACCAGTTGCGTCCTTTTGGTGGCCGCCCAAAGGCTGGTAAGAAATCTTTGCCCCCATTGCAAGAAAACGTACCAACCTCCCGAGAAAATTCTGCAGGCTCTAAAGATTAGCTCAAAAGATGAAGCGGTTTTCTACCAACCAAAGGGCTGCAGCCAATGCCAGGGTTTCGGTTATTCAGGCCGCTTGGGGGTTATTGAAGTTCTTCCCTTAAATAAAGAGATTAAAGAACTAATTATGAAGAGGAGTTCGGAATCCGAAATCAGAAAAAAAGCGCAGGAACTCGGGATGAAAACCCTGCGCGAAAACGCCATAAAAAAACTTCTCTCCGGAGAAACAAGTATTGAGGAAATTGCAAGAGTTACAATTGATGATAAAT
>PFWI01000247.1:1359-4734 GCA_002791075.1 bacterium (Candidatus Ratteibacteria) CG_4_9_14_3_um_filter_41_21
AAATGGGAAAAGCAATTGAGGAAATTCTTTTAAAGAATAACCTTCTTAAAAAAGAGGACTACGCAAGAGCCCTCTCCATGCAGAAGAAAGAAAAAACCCCTCTTTTTAAGATTCTTCTTGATGAAAAACTGATTTCGGAGAAAGTTCTTTTAGCGGTCCTCTCGGAAAATCTGGATCTTCCCCCGGCTGACCTTGCTAAAATCAAGCCCGAACCATCCGCGCTCCGGATCATTCCCGAAGAAACCGCCAGTTACTACAATATCCTCCCCATTTCCCTCATCGGCAAAATTCTTACTATCGTAACTGCCGACCCCTTAAACATCCTGGCTATTGATGACCTTAAGAGCACCACCGGCTATAATATTCGCTATTGCCTCTCCACCAGAAAAGAGATTGCCGAGAGCATCAAGAAATTCTATGCTCAAAAAGAGAAAAAACTGGACGAAGTAATTGCTGACCTTTCCAGCGATTTTCAAGGGAAAACAATTGAAGTAATTAAGGAGGAGCCAACCGAAGAATCCCCGAGCACAGAAAGCGTAGAAGAACTTATTGGCAAGATTAAAAATGAGAAAGTGGAGGTTCTAAGCGAGGAAAGCATTGATGAAAGAGATTTGCTCCGCGAAGCCGACCAGACCCCGGTGGTAAAATTGGTTGACTATATTCTGCTCCAGGCTTATCAAAAAAGAGCCAGTGACATTCATTTAGAGCCCTACGAGAAGAATTTCCGGCTTCGCTATCGCGTGGACGGCATCTTACACGAAGAAACCGAACTTCCTAAAAGGCTGCAACAAGCAATTATCGCCAGGGTAAAAATTCTCTCTGACCTTGACATTACCGAAAGAAGGCTCCCGCAGGATGGAAGATTCAGGGTTAAAATTGAAAACAAAGAGATCGACTATCGCGTCAGCGTCCTGCCGATTTGTTTCGGAGAGAAAATAGTACTCCGGGCTCTGGATAAGTCCAGCCTTTCGCTGGGTCTCGCTGATTTAGGATTTTTATCGGGTCCTTTAGACAAAATGGAAAAGGCAACTACCAGACCTTACGGAATGATTTTGGTCACCGGACCGACGGGTTCGGGAAAATCAACAACCCTTTACTCCGTCCTCAATAAACTTAATACGGCATCCCGGAATATTATTACCATTGAAGACCCGGTGGAATACCAAATCTCCGGCATTACCCAGATTGCCGTTAAACCGGAAATAGATTTGACTTTTGCCGTCGGCCTGCGCGCCCTTCTCCGCCAGAGTCCGGACATTATCCTGATTGGAGAAATCAGAGATTTCGAAACCGCGGATATTGCCGTAAAAGCCGCTCTTACCGGACAATTGGTCCTCTCCACCCTCCATACCAATGATGCCCCCAGCGCCATTACCAGATTAATTGATATGAAAGTAGAACCTTTTCTCATTGCTTCTTCAGTAATTATGATTTCAGCTCAGAGGTTAATGCGCAAAATCTGCGATTCCTGCAAAGAAGAGGTAGAAATTCCCCAAGGAGTTTTAGAGAAACTAGGAGTAAAATTAGAATCCGGAGAAAAACCGGTTTTCTACCAGGGAAAAGGGTGTAAAAAATGCCATCAGACGGGTTATTACGGAAGGATGGCTACCGCTGAAGTTTTGCTTCTGGATGAGGAAATTAAGGAATTAGCAATCAGGGAAGCCCCCGCCGACATAATTAAGAAAAAAGCAATAGAAAACGGAATGACTACCTTGCGGGATAATGCGCTGGAAAATTTTAAAAATGGGTTTACAACCTTAGAAGAAGTTATTCGGATTACTTCCGAAGATTGAATAAAGCATATTGTCTTTTTCGCATTTTTGCGCTTTTGGTGGTATAATAGGTAAAAGCTCAGTTAACCCCGTGTCATCTGATAGATGTAGTGCGAGGCCTTTAGCCTCGCCAACAAGCGAACCTGAAAGGTTCGCACTACTGTAGTTGCAGAGCTTGCTCTGCGGCAAAGCAAGCTTTGCCACTACAGACAATGACGTGGTTTGGTGAATATTTACTATAATAGAGAACAGTTAAAAATTTTTGAGGAGTTAAAATGGCGTTGTACCGTTATACGGCAAGAACATTAGAAGGGGAATTAATCAACAGCACGATGGAGGCAACCGAGGAAGCAGAAGTCGTAAAAAGCCTTCGGGAGCGCAAACTCACTATTGTATCCATCGCTGCCGAAACCAAAAGAAAAAGAAAAAAAACAGGGGCATCCTGGACAACCACAAAGATTAGTTTAGATGATTTAGTTGTTTTTTCCCGGCAATTAGCAACAATGGTAGACGCCGGACTTCCGATGATTCAAATCCTGGATATTCTTGCCAAACAGGTGGAAAATAAAGGTTTTCGGGTCATCATTGGTAAAATTAGAGATGAGGTCAGCACCGGAAATAATCTTTCCGAAGCCCTGGAAAAACATCCCAAAGTCTTTTCTTCCCTTTATGTAAATATGGTGCGCGCCGGAGAAGCTTCCGGCGCCCTGGATGACATTCTGGACCGTTTAGCTAACTATTTAGAGGCAACCAACACCCTGCGGAAAAAAATTAAATCTGCAATGATGTATCCGATCGCCATTATCCTGGTAGCAATTGTTATTACCTCTTTCCTGCTGCTTAAGGTTATCCCTACCTTCAAAGGCATTTTTGAGGGCCTGGGAGGAAAACTTCCCGGACCAACCGCTCTCCTTCTTATGATTAGTGACCTCTTTCGCCATTGGTTCCTGGTTATTCTCGGAGGGGTATTTTTGGCCTTCCTTGCTTTCCGTTTCTACATCCACACCGAAAAAGGCAAATTCCAGTTTGATTCTGTTTCGTTGAAACTGCCGGTCTTTGGAAAGTTAATCAGAAAGATTGTGGTTTCCCGTTTTGCCCGGACTTTGTCCACTCTGGTTAAAAGCGGTATCTCCATTCTGAATGCGCTGGAAATCGTTGGTAAAACTTCCGGCAATAAGGTGGTAGAAAGAACCATCAGCGACGCCCGGAAAAACATCCGGGAAGGTGAGCCAATTTCCGAACCTTTAAATAAATCGGGTGTTTTCCCGCCAATGATTACCCAAATGATTGCAGTTGGCGAAGAAACCGGTTCCCTGGAAGAAATGCTTTCCAAAGCGGCTGATTTTTACGATGCTGAAGTGGATGCCGCAGTAAGCGGTTTAACCAGTCTAATTGAACCGGTAATTATGGTTGTATTAGGAGTAGTAATTGGAGGCATCGCCGTCGCAATGCTTTTACCTATTTTCAAAATCAGTCAGTTAGTTCACTAAAAATTTGACAAAAGTATTTTTTTGGGGTATAATATAATTAGAGAATAAAAAAAAGAACAAGTTATAAAACCACGAATTTATCGAATTTTACGAATTAGAGTAATTCGCGTTAA
>PFWI01000229.1 GCA_002791075.1 bacterium (Candidatus Ratteibacteria) CG_4_9_14_3_um_filter_41_21
AATTCGTGGTTAGATTATTTGTTCAATAAACTGTTTGATTCTTTTTAACCCTTCTTCTATATTGTCCAATGAGGTGGCGTAAGAAAACCTGAGGTAATTATCCGCTCCAAAGGCTTTCCCCGGAACTGCCGCCACCCTGGTTTCGGCAAGAAGGATTGCCGCGAGAGAAACAGAATCCGTGATTATCTTCCCTCTAAAACTCTTCCCTTTTAGTTTGGAGATATTGGCAAAAAGATAGAATGCCCCCCGGGGCTTTAAGCAGGAAATTTGTTTAATAGAATCCAATTTCTCCATTATAAAATCTCGTCTTCTGGCAAATTCGGCAACCATCTTCTCCGTTTCTTTTTGCGGACCTTTCAGAGCGGCAAGAGCCGCTTTCTGCGAGATAGAAGCAGGGTTAGAGGTGGAGTGACTCTGCAGAGTGTCCATTGCCTGAATAATCTCTTCTGCTCCGCCGGCATAGCCAATCCTCCAGCCGGTCATCGCGTAAGACTTGGAAACGCCATTAACGGTGATGGTTAATTTGTTAATCTCCTGCCCCAATGAAGCAAGACTGGTATGTTTTTGCCCATTGTAAATAATCTTTTCGTAAATCTCATCGGAGATACAATAAATTCCCGTCTTAACCAAAATTTCCCGGATTGGAAGTAATTCCTCTTTGCCATAGACCGCGCCGGTGGGGTTGGAAGGGGAATTAAGAATAAAAAGTTTTGTTTTCGGAGTAATGGCCCTTTTTAATTGCTCGGGGGTAATTTTAAAACCATTTTCCTGGTCCGTCTCAATGATTACCGGACTTGCTCCGGCTATTTTTATCATCTCCGGGTAACTTAACCAGTAAGGCGAAGGCAAAATCACCTCATCGCCTTCATCGCATAAACTAACAATAGCATTATAGATGGAATGCTTTGCTCCGCAGGAGACCAGAATCTCTTCCGGAGAATAATTCAAATGGTTATCATTTTTGAATTTCTCGGCGATTGCCTCTTTTAATTCCCTGGTTCCTGAGACCGGCGTATATTTGGTAAACCCTTCCTCAATAGCTTTTTCAGCGGCCTCTTTGATATAGGCAGGGGTGTCAAAATCCGGCTCCCCGGCTCCAAAGTCAATGACGTTAATCCCCTGCCCCTTCATTGCCTTTGCTTGAGCGCTAATGGCTAAAGTTAACGAAGTTTCAATTAAAGATATTCTTTTAGCGATAGACATTTATATTTTTTAGAGTTTCGCTTTCTTTATCCGCTTTTTCCAAAAACTAACCACTTTTTCGGTCTTTGAGGAAGCGGCGCCGATATATTTTGATGGATTCAAGATAATCTCTTGCTGAGCAGCAGTTAGTTTCTTCAGATAGACTTGCAGGTTTTTATCTTCCCTGGCCAGTTCCGAAAGAGATTTCCCGGTTCTCTCGCACTCCATCGTTAACTTCCGGACATACTCGTGGGCATCAGGATGACCAAAAGAGGCCAGGAGAATATAAAGGGGTTCGGCAATAAGAGTTTTCTCGCTTATTTTAAAATTTTCCTCCATCTTTTTTTTATTCACCCGCAAATTGCCGGAAATTCTACTTACTCTTTTAACACTTGAACAAAATGCGACCAGAAGTTCCGGGAAATATCTTTGCGAACAGGAATTGGTTAAATCTCTCTGATGTTCGGAAATCTGGTCGGAGTAGACGGTAACCATCCTGGGCATAAACGCCTTCCACATACTTTTCACATTCTCAAAATTTATCGGATTTCTCTTCTGGGGCATCGTGGAACTGCCGACCTGTTCTCCCCCAAATCTCTCGCCCACTTCAGCAATTTCAGTGCGTTGCAGATGCCTGAAATCATCGCAAAAATTAGCCAGAACTCCAAAAGCGGAAACCAAAGCATGGGCAAAATCTGCGGTTGGTTCCGGGGGGATGATTTGGGTAGAGATTAAAGCAGGACAAAGCCCTAATTCTTGCAGGATTTCTTTTTCGAATTTTTCCGGATGAGCAAAGAATAAAGAGGAGCTATTGTAAGCGCCTACCGCTCCCGAGAATTTGCCGACCAGATTATCGGCAGCCTCTTTAAGATATAAGATTCTTCCGCCCCAGCGATGGACGTATTGGCTGAGAGCAAATCCAAAGGTTATCGGCTCGGCGTGCTGGCCATGAGTTCGGCCAATCTGCAAGGTTTTCTTCTCCCGCAAAGCCAGCGCTATCCATTCCTTTTCCAGTTTGATCATCTCCGGCAAAATCACCTTGTTGGCCGCATCCTTGTATCTTAATACATTGGCTGTATCCACAATATCGCAGGAAGTAGCCAGGAGATGGACATAAGGTTTGGCTTGATCGGAAACCTTATTCCGGATACAGTTGACCAGGGCCCGAATATCGTGCTTGATTCTTTTTTCTTCCTGGTAAACTTCCTCCGGTTTTATGGCCCTGGTAGCTTGAATTATTTCCTGAGCAATTTCAGAGGTGACCATAGCATATTTAGCCAACACCTTAACTAAAGCTGCCTCCACCCTGGCCTTGTACTTAACGAATGAATTTTCCGTCAAGTATGGTTTTAAATCCTCCACCGAGTATCGGTAATCGGTAGGAGAGAAAGAATCAAATTTTTTCTCCATTTTCTTCCTCAATTTTAACCACAGATTTCCACAAGATTTTTAACACGAATGCACACGAATAAAAAACTGACAGTGCAACTGTCATTGCGTGGCAATCC
>PFWI01000225.1 GCA_002791075.1 bacterium (Candidatus Ratteibacteria) CG_4_9_14_3_um_filter_41_21
AAATTAGGAGGCAGAACCTATTCTAATTATAAGATGATACTGGAAAAAGAGGAGTTGGATGGGATTAGCGTTTGTACCCCTCCGGTAAACCATAAAGAAATTACCGAAGATGTTCTCTCTGAAGGTGTAAATGTCTTCTGCGAAAAGCCATTAGCGATGAATTCCAGAGAAGCGTTAAGTATGGCAGAGACTGCTCAAAAGAATAAGCGTCTTTTAATGACCGGCTTTAAGTTTAGATTCAAAGATGAGGTACAGAATGCTAAAAGATTAATTGAGGAAGGCAAAATTGGCAAGGTTGTGCTGGCAAGGAATATGTTTGGCGGTTTTGCCGAGATGAAAGAGAGATTTTTTTCCAAGAAAAATATCTCCGGCGGAGGTGTCCTGATAGATAATGGCAGCCACGCAATTGACCTTTTTCGTTTTCTTTTAGGCGAGGTCAAAAATGTATCCGCCAGAATAAATACCGCCATCCAGAAAATAGAGGTAGAAGATACCGCCAAAATATTAATGGAAATGGAAAACGGCGCATTGGTTACCATTGACCTCTCCTGGTCGGTTCCTATTCCATCGGAGCATTATCTGGAAATCTATGGTTCGGAAGGGACAATTACTTTACCTCCTTTAAGATATAGAAGAAAAGATGCTCAGGAATGGACCAAATATGAGGTACAGAATGAAAATGTTTTTGCTAAGGAGACTGCACATTTTGTAAACTGTATCTTAAAAAAGGAAAAACCGATTGTTGATGGTCTGGATGGATTAAGAGCCCAGGAAGTTATAGATGCCGCCTATAAATCCTGCAGGGAAAATTGCCGGGTTGAGGTGAAAAAAGCAGAGATTTAGAAAATTCTTATGGCCGGTAAATACTGTAAATTAGAAGATACTGCCATTAAGCCCAAACCGGATTTCAACCAATTGTTGAAAGTCCTATGGAGGGATGGTCAACCCGATTATATCCCCTTCTATGAACTCTTTGTCAACCTGCCCGTTATGGAAACTATCCTGGGTAAAAAACTTCCGGATAGAGCCGCGACCGTGGAATTCTATTATAAAGCCGGCTATGACTACGTCCCGGTTTGGCCCGGCCTTGAGATGGAAAAGGGCAGCCTGGTGGACAGGAGACTTGGCTATCCGATTAAAAACAGGGAAGATTTTAATCATTATTCCTGGCCGGAGCCGGCATCAATAACATTTTCCGAATTTGATGCAGTTATACCGATTTTACCCGAAGGGATGAAAATTATCGGCCAGACTGGGGGTATTTTTGAGACGGCGCAAGAGCTTTGCGGGTACGAAGGTTTATGCTATCTGTTGGCTGATGACCGTAAACTCGTCCGTGAGATTTTTGAACGCCTTGGTCTTTTGTACGAGGAATGTTATTGTGGTATGGCAAAAATTAAGGAAGTAGGGGCAGTTGTTATCAGCGATGATTTAGGGTTTAAAACCCAGACCCTTATTTCCCCGGAGGATTTAAGGGAGTTTGTCCTGCCCTGGTGGAAAAAGTTAGCCGGAATTATCCATAAGGAGGGGAAACCCTGTATCTTGCATTCCTGCGGAAACCTCTCGGCAATAATGGAGGAGATTATTAATGACGTTCAAATAGATGCTAAACATTCATACGAGGATGCCATCCTTCCGGTAACCGAGGCTAAAAAGATATACGGGAATAGAATTGCTATCTTAGGAGGATTTGATGTGAATAAACTTTGCCGCAGCACCGAGAAGGAAATACGGGAATACGTAAACCTTTTAATCGATGATGTTGGGACTTCCGGAGGATATGCGCTTGGCTCGGGAAATAGTATCGCCGATTATGTTCCCGTTGAAAACTACCTGATTATGCTGGATGAAGGGTGGAAAAAAAGATATTATTGATGGGAAAAAATGAGTTTTTTTTAACAAAAAGAATGGATTTTAAAAAGCATAACGAGGAATTAAAAAGGGTCTGGGATGCCTATAATAATAGAAAGCCGTACCGGGTTCCGGTGACGGTTGTGGGAAGTATCAGCAATTTATTTGCTAATCCGGAAATAAATAATACCGGTTATACTTTTGAGGATTTCTTCAAAAATCCCCAGGCGCAAATTGAGTGCCAATTGGCTTACCAGAAATGGGTGCGTTATAACCTCATCTGTGATAACGAGATGGGACCGCCAAAAGATGGCTGGCAGATTAATATAGATTTCCAGAATTCTTATGAGGCCGGATGGTTTGGCTGTCCTTTGCGTTATTTTGGAAATGGTGTACCGGATACTATCCCCATCTTGCAGAGGGATAAGAATAAACTATACGCAATGGAGTCTCCTGACCCTCTCCGGGGAAATCTCTTATCTCGGGCGATGGAATTCTTTGAGTATATGGAAGATAAATGTCCGAAGATGGAGTTTGAAGGTCTCCCGGTAAACCCACCGGCAAGTATCCCCGGGGGAGGCACCGACGGCCCATTTTCTGTGGCTTATAAACTCAGAGGAGCAACTGAGGTTTGCATTGATATGTATGAAGACCCGGAGTATTTCCATAACCTGATGAACTTTGTTACCGAAAATATCATTCGCCGGATAAAAGCTATCCGGCGCTGGTGCTGGTCAAGGATTCCTGATTCCCCGGATAAAGATAGGTTCAAACTACCCAATTATCATTTTGCCGATGACGCCATTGCTTTAATCTCAACAGAGCAATACCAAAAATTCGTTCTTCCTTATCATAAAAGGCTGGTAGAGGAATTCAGTGATGGCGGACCCATTTCTATTCATCTTTGCGGCGATGCCACCCACCATTTCAAATTCCTGAAAGAGAACCTCAAGGTCTATTCCTTTGATACCGGTTTCCCGGTAGATTTTAGCAAGGTTCGGCAGGAATTGGGTCCGGATGTTCAGATAGGCGGTGGTCCCACGGTAATGCTGCTGAAAGATGGTTCTCCGGAAACAATAAGGGAAGAGGTAAAAAGGATATGTACCTCAGGTATAATGGAAGGCGGGCGTTTTATTCTTATTGCCGCGAATAATCTTGCTCCCTGCACCCCGATTGAAAATATCGAGGCACTGTATGAAGCGGGAAAAGAGTTTGGAAGATATGACCTCTAAAGAGAGAGTGAAAAAAGTTTTTGAACATCAGATACCGGATAAAGTTGCTGTCTTTGAGCAGTTGATTGTCTCCAAGGTTGCTTCCAAAATCTTAGGTCGCTACGCCTATACCGGTGGTGGAGAATTTGCGAGGGATATGCTGGAAGGACAGATGGAAGACCGCCAGGACCAAATTGTCAAGCGTCATATTGAGGATACTGTCGAGCTACATCAAAAACTTGATCTGGATATTGTGCCCGTGGGATTGGTCCCTCCTAAAAATATAGATAAGCAAAATCTTCCTCAAAAAATTGCCGAGAATACCTACCGCTACCAGGATTCTGAAGACAAAAATAACTTTTCTATTTCTCGTTTTAGTCCCGAGTCAGGACAATTCTTTACTGTTGACTCTTCCTCTCGCAATAAAGGTTTGGCAGCCATAGAAGAGCTTGGCAAAGGATTGAAGGAGACAATAAAAGAACCAATTAAATTTAAAGAAGACCAATGGGAGGCGGTAGATGCTATTGTGGAAGAATTAGGTAAGGAAAAGGCAATCTGTATTAGCCAGGCAATGGGAATTCCCATTCAATCGGCCTGGCTTGAAGCGGTACTTTTGCGACCGGATTTGGTTGAACTTCATTTAGACAATGCTCTCCATTATGCTTTAACTTATGTGGAAGAAGCGGCCAGGCACGGAATTGACTTTATCAATGGGGGAGGAGATTTAGCCGATACCAAAGGCCCGGTTTATTCTCCGAAAATTTTTAGAGAAATGGTTCTGCCCCGCTTTCAAAAATTGGTCGCTCATTGCCACCAACTCGGACTCCCCTACATCTTTCGCACTGATGGCAATGTCTGGCCAATCGCCGGTGACCTTTTTATAAACTCCGGAGTGGATGGGTTCGGCGAGATTCAACCCACCGCCGGGATGGACTTGGCCAGCTTAAAAGAAAAATTCCCTAATCTTATTCTCTGGGGAAATCTTGATTGCGGCGATACTTTGATTAATGGTTCAGAAGAGAGGATTGAAAAAGAGGTAAAGGAATGCTTTAATAAAGGGAAGCCAGGCGGCAATTACATCTTTGGTTCCTCTAATTCTATTCATTGGGGTGTCCCGGCAGAAAATTTTCTCTTGATGAGAAAGGCAGCAGAAAGATATCGGAACTATTAATGGAGTAGCGAGACTTGTCTCGCGCAGAGCAAGCTCTGCTATTCCAGATAAAGGGTAATGTATTAGCTTCAAAAAGAAATTCTTACCTCTCTCCCTCTCCCTTGAGGGGAGAGGGTCCGGGTGAGGGTGGGTTTCTGAAAACTAACACCCCTCAACCTCTGCCTTCTCCCACAAGGGGAGAAGGAAATAAAGCTTTTTGACGCTAATAGGTTACGATAAAGGGAGGGATGATGAAGAAAGGGATTTGTATTGGGAGCTTGCCGGAAGGCTCTTATTTAGAAAGATTTAAATTGGCTAAGAAAACCGGGTTTGACGGGGTAGAGATTAATACCATCGAGACCGATGAGGGGTTAGAGGAGGTGAAAAAGGCTTCGGTAGAAACGGGAATAGAAATTCCCTCAGTGATGAATGCCAGCCACTGGAAGTTCCCCTTTTCCAGCAACAAAGAGGAGGATATTGAAAAAGCAATCTCCGGAATGAGAAATTCTTTAAAAACCGCTAAATTTTTAGGAGCCGATACGGTGCTTCTTGTTCCGGGGGTGGTAAATGAGGAGATAAGTTATGAGGAGGCGGTGAGGAATTCCGTCAAAAACATCAAAAGAATTATTCCGGAATATGAGGAGAAAAAAATATTCATCGGGATTGAGGAGGTCTGGAATAAATTTCTTTTAAGCCCGGTAGAATTCAGGGAATATATTGATAACTTTAATTCAGAGGTAGTAGCGGCCTACTTTGACGTAGGCAATATTCTTCTTTACGGTTATCCCCAGCAATGGATAGGAAGCCTCGCGGGAAGAATAAAAAAGGTTCATCTCAAGGATTTTAAACTGGGGACAAAGTCTTTTGTCTATCTGCATCAAGGAGATGTGAACTGGAAAAAGGTTAAAGAAGCATTGACGGAAATTGGTTACGACGATTATTTAACCGCAGAACTGCCGGTTGATAAAAATGACCCGGAAGGAAGGGTTTTGCAGATAAGCAAGGATATTGATAAGATATTGGAGAGGTAACCACGAATTTATCGAATTTCACGAATTAAAACTTTTGACAGAAATTAACGGGATAAACGTAGCGGTGCGATTTATCGCACGAATAAATACAGTGGCATGAATGCCACCGCTACAAATCCAATCAGAGAATCTTTATTATTAAATTAGAGTAATTCGCGTAATTCGTGGTTAAAATTTAGGAGAAAAATGGAAAAGGTAAGGATTGGTATTATCGGCGTGGGAGGGATTACTCAGTATGCTCACATCCCTTGCTTTCAGAAATTGGAGAACGTGGAAATTATGGCAATTAGTGACCCCAATGAAGATAAACTAAAGAAGGTAGCAGAAAAATTTAATATTCCCCAGAAATTCAGTGATTATCAGGAGTTGTTAGCCGTAAAAGAGATTGATGCCGTGGTTATCTGCACGCCTAACGTTTTTCATAAAGAGCAGAGCGTCGCTGCTTTGCAGAGCGGCAAGCATGTTCTCTGCGAGAAACCGGTGGCTTTAAACAGCAAAGAGACAGGTGAGATTCTGAAAACGGCCAAGGAAAGAGGCAAGAAGTTTATGGTCGCTTTTTGCCATCGATTTGATAACACTACTCAGATTTTAAAGAAATATATTGAGCAAGGAGAATTTGGCGAGATTTACTACGCCAAAGCCACTTACTTAAGGAGAAGGGGAATTCCCGGTCTGGGCGGATGGTTTACCATCAAGAAACTCTCCGGCGGCGGACCTCTTATTGACTGCGGAGTTCATATGCTTGATACCGCTATCTGGTTAATGGGTTCTCCGAAGCCGGTTGAAGTGGTTGGTTCTAGTTATAACAAATTTAAAAAAGAAGCAACGGATGGCGGTTGGCCGCCTGTCGAATCGCGGACCGGGGACAAATATTCCGGAACGTTTGACGTCGAGGATTTAGCCACAAGTTTTATCAAGTTTGCCAATGGGGCTACCCTTTTCCTGGAGGCAAGTTGGGCGGGAAATTCTGAAACTGGTTTATTCCTTTCTCTTTTTGGCACAAAAGCCGGAGCAAAAGTAGGGCAATCAGAGGAAGAGGGGAAAATGGGGGGAAGAGGATTAAAAATCTTTACGGAAAAGCAAGGGGGTTTAGTGGATATCCTGCCGGTTCTTCCAGAGGTTAATCCTTACCAGAAAGAGGCTGAACATTTTGTTGAATGTATCCGGGAGAACAAGGAACCCATTACCAAGCCGGAAGAGATTCTTAATGTGGTCAAAATCATTGAGGCAATCTATCTTTCAGCAGAAAAAGGAGAAGAAGTTAAATTATAAACCACGAATTTATCGAATTATACGAATTAAAGAATGTGTCATTCTGAACGGAGTGAAGAATCTCTCCCTAACTACGAGACTCTTCGTTGGCACTCAGAGTGACAGTTTATGAGAGATTGTTTCGCTGTCGCTCACAACGACTTCGTCGGTTTCTAAATTAGATTAATTCGCGTAATTCGTGGTTGAGATAAAATGAAAGTTTCCATTGTTGGCGGGGGGAATTTAGGCTCGGCTCTTATTCAGGGGTTATTGCAGGCAAAGGGATGGAGAGCAACAGATGTTTTAGTCTGCGATATATCGGGGAGAAGGATTTCCTTTCTACAGAGAAAATTTAAGATAAAAACCACGAGCAAACTGAAAGAAGCTTTAAATTTCTCTTTCATTCTGGTTCTGGCGGTAAAACCAAAGGATATGGAAGAGCTATTAAGCAAATTACACCCCCACCTATCTCCTCCCCCCTTGAGGGGGAGGATAGAGGAGGGGGGGAAACTTTTTATCGCGGTTGCCGCCGGCATCAAGACCGATTTTTTAGAGAAAAAATTAGGCAAAGTTCCCGTTATCCGGGTAATGCCAAATATATGTGTGGCGGTAGGAGAGGGGGTATGCGCTTATTCCTTAGGCAGATATACCTGTCCTTCCGATGAAAAAAAATTTCTTTCTCTCTTTGGCGGCCTGGGAGAAACTATCAAGATGAAGGAGTCTTTTCTGGACCTTATTACCGCTGTCTCGGGCAGTGGGCCGGCCTACATATTTCGGATGATTGAAATATTAGCCGAACTTCTGGAAAAGGACGGATTAAATAAAAAAATGGCATTACAAATAGTTTCCCAGACTGTTTTTGGCAGTGGCAAAATGGTAAAAGAACTAAAGGAAAGCCCGGAAAGTTTGCGGGCAAAAGTTACCTCGCCTGGCGGAACAACTGAGGCCGCTCTAAAAGTTTTAGAAAAAGATCATCTAAAGGAAATTTTTTCTCGTGCCATCAAAGCCGCCCGCAAAAGAGCAAAAGAGTTAGGAAAATAGAAGATATGAGTTTGGCCTGGATAGGAAATTAGAGGTTTGACTTTTAGTTTTTGTTATGTTATCCTTTACTCTGAGATGAAAGTAAAGATACCAAACTGGTCAGGATTTAGAGCCTTTTACCTGTCTATCCTTCTTTTTGCCTTTCCGGCTTTAATTAAAGCAAGTGAACTTCCTACTCTTTCTTTTAATCCTGATTCTTCCTATTCTTCAGGTATAGTCCAGGTATCTATTGGAGAAGCTTCAGAAGATGTCTTTCAGGTTAAACTCCTCTGCGATG
>PFWI01000190.1 GCA_002791075.1 bacterium (Candidatus Ratteibacteria) CG_4_9_14_3_um_filter_41_21
AATTTCAAAGTTCCCCCTCATCTATGTTTCCTCTCCCCCAAGGGGAGAGGATGGAGGTGAGGGGGCTAAGTTCTTCAAGTAAGGTAACCAAGATTTAAAAGGAGAATTGCGATGGCGCGAATTGTATTTATCGGGGCAGGAAGTTTTGGTTTTACCCGTGGACTGGTAAAAGACCTTCTTACTTTCCCCCTGCTTAAGGATGCGAATATTGTTTTGATGGATGTAAATAAAGAACGCCTTGAATTCTCGCAAAAAGCGTTGCAGCGTATTATTAATGAAGGGAAATATCCTGCCCATCTTGAAGCCACGATGGATAGAAAAAAAGCTCTGAAGGGAGCCGATGCGGTGGTTTGCACTATTCTGGCGGGAAGCATTGATGTCTGGAGATATGATATAGAAATCCCGATGAAATACGGAGTTGATATCAACATCGGGGATAGCCGGGGAGTTTCAGGAATCTTCCGCGCGCTGCGCACAATTCCGGTAATGCTAAGTATTTGCCGAGATATGGAGCGTCTCTGTCCCGATGCCATTTTGCTTAATTATACCAATCCGATGGCAATGCTTTGCCGGGCGATGCAGAGGAAATCTCAGATTAAGGTAAGTGGCTTGTGCCACAGCGTTCAGGGAACTGCCGCTATGCTGGCGCGCTGGATTGGCGCGAAAATGAGCCAGATTACCTATCTCTGTGCCGGCATTAATCACCAATCCTGGTATCTTGAATATAAAAAAGACGGAAAGGACGCTTATCCGCTGATTAGAAAAGCCCTCCAGAAAAAAGAAATTTACAATGAAGAACAGGTCCGCAATGAGATGTTTTTCGCTTTTGATTACTATCTTACCGAATCCAGCGGACATAATTCCGAATACGTGTGGTGGTTCCGCAAACGACCGGAGTTAATCGAAAAATATTGTACTTATGGCACCGGATGGAATCCCGGGAAGCACCGCTACATCCTGGATGAATATCTGAAACAGGAAGATACCTGGAAAGATGAGATTAAAAAATGGCTTAATGATAAGAAACCTCTTAATCTGAAACGAGGAAAAGAATATGCCTCTTCAATTATTAATTCCTATTTGGGGGGAAAACCCTTTATCTTCAATGGCAATGTTCCCAATAATCGTCTTATCCCTAACCTGCCGCAAAATGCCTGCGTAGAAATTCCTGTTCTTGCCGACAAGAGAGGATTCAACCCAATGTACGTGGGTCCTTTGCCGCCCCAGTGCGCCGCCCTCAATAATTTAAGTATTGCCGTAGAGGAAATGGCGGTTGAAGGCGCTCTTACCGGAGATGCGCATCTTATCTATCAGGCAATTTGCTATGACCCACTTCCCGCAAGCGTGCTTTCTTTGGCAGAGATAAAGAAAATGGTCCAGGAGCTTTTTAAAGTAAATAAAGATTCTCTACCGACCTTTAAGCGAATAAAGATATAGAAAATGGACTATAAAAAGACAATTCTTCTCCCCCAAACCTCCTTTCCGATGAAGGCAAACCTGGCGCAGAAAGAGCCGGGAATTTTAGATTTCTGGGAAGAGAAAAAGGTCTATGAGACATTACAGAAAAATTTGAAGAGAAGAAAAAAATATATTCTCCACGATGGCCCTCCCTACGCCAACGGCCACATTCATCTGGGGACCGCCTTAAACAAGATTTTAAAGGATGTTGTCATCAGATACAAGAGCAGAAAAGAGTTTTACGCTCCTTTTATTCCGGGCTGGGACTGTCATGGAATGCCGATTGAACACCAACTCTTCCAGGAATTAAAGATTTCCCAAGATGAGGTTAATCAGGTTGATTTTCGAAAAAAGGCGGCGGCTTTTGCCTTAAAGTTTGTCGAGATACAAAAAGAGGAGTTTAAAAGATTGGGAGTGGCAGCAGATTGGGAAAACCCTTATCTCACCCTGAAGAAAGAATATGAAGCCGAGATTATTAATACTTTCGGCAAACTTGCTACCGCAGGTTATATCTATCAAGGATTCAAACCCATTTACTGGTGCATCCAATGCGAGACTGCTTTGGCGG
>PFWI01000189.1 GCA_002791075.1 bacterium (Candidatus Ratteibacteria) CG_4_9_14_3_um_filter_41_21
ATTAATCAGTTCGGGCAGCCAGTTTGTTGACAAAAGTAATTAGAGATGTTAATATCTATATGTTCTGTTGTAATCTCTTCTTAAAATTCGTAATAAAAATAAAGGGGAATAAAGAATGACCGCTCAAGGGAAATATTTATTTACTTCAGAATCGGTAACCGAAGGACATCCCGATAAGATTTGTGACCAGATTTCTGATAGCATTCTTGATGAAGTGTTGAAGCAAGATAAGAAAGGACGGGTTGCCTGTGAAACTCTGGTGAGCCGGGGATTAGTCTTTATTGCCGGAGAGATTACCACAAACTGCTATGTTGACATTCCTAAAGCAGCCCGGGACCTTATTAAAGAGGTTGGTTATACCAACCCTTCTTTTGGATTCAATAGCGAGGCAAGTTCGGTAATTACCTCCATTCAGGAACAATCTGCAGATATTGCCCTTGGGGTAGACAAAGGAGGAGCCGGGGACCAGGGAATGATGTTTGGTTATGCTACCGAGGAGACCCCCGAGTTAATGCCCTTGCCAATTATGCTGGCCCATAAATTGGTAAGAAGATTAGCTGAAGTGAGAAAGAAAAAGGTTGTTGATTATCTCAGGCCGGATGGAAAATCCCAGGTCACGATTCTCTATGAAAGCGGAAAACCGCAAAGCGTGGATTCGGTAGTTCTTTGCGCACAGCATAACCCGGGAATAAAGCAGAAAAGAATTAGAGAAGACCTGATTAATTGTGTTATCAAGCAAGTTATCCCAGATTCTTTCATCAAGAATGACTTGAAAATCTATATTAATCCTACCGGGAGTTTTGTTAACGGAGGACCTCAGGCAGATACCGGAGTTACCGGAAGAAAAATTATCGTGGATACCTATGGAGGCGTGAGCAGCCACGGAGGAGGAGCTTTTTCCGGTAAAGATCCCACTAAAGTGGATCGTTCGGCTTCTTATTTTGCCCGCTATTTGGCGAAAAATATTGTGGCGGCGCATTTAGCCAGCCGATGTGAAATTCAGATTGCTTATGCCATTGGAGAGGTACAGCCAATCTCCATTATGGTAAATACTAAACAGACCGGAGAGATTCCCGAGGAAAAATTAACGAAAATTATTAAGAAGAATTTTGACCTCTCCCCGGCCGGAATTATCAAACATTTAAATCTTCTCCGCCCGATTTATAAAAAAACCGCTTGTTATGGGCATTTTGGCAGAGAAAAGGAAAATTTTCCCTGGGAGAAAAAAGACGCGGTAGAAATTTTCAAAAAAAACTTGTAACCACGAATTAACACGAATAGAAGAACTTCACCACAAAAGCTCAAAGAGCAGCAAGAAAAACATAAAATATAGAAAGTACAAAAAACTACAAAATACTTTAACCACGAATTACACGAATTAATCTAATTAAAATCTAAAATATTTATTTTCTTTGGCATTCTTCAGTAATTCGTATAA
>PFWI01000121.1:0-11466 GCA_002791075.1 bacterium (Candidatus Ratteibacteria) CG_4_9_14_3_um_filter_41_21
ACAATTTTCTTTGGGGTTAATGGTCTGGTATATTTGCACTTGGGAAAACCGCTGCACCCTAAAAACTTCCCGTATCGGCCTTCGCGCAGAAGAAGAATACTTCCGCATTTCGGGCATTTTTCATCTGTTTTCTGCGGCTCTTTCTTTTCCCGGACTGATTCATTAGCGGCAATTCTTAATTTCTCGGAGAATGGCTGGTAGAAATCCTTGAGCACCTTAACCCATTCCTGTTTCCCTAAGGCAATCTCGTCTAAATTTCCTTCCATCGCCGCGGTAAAGTCAACATTGATTAACTCGGAGAAGTATTTTATCAGAATTTCATTGACGCTAAGGCCCAGAGGGAAAGGTTTGAAATGGCGTTTTTCTAATCCTACGTATTTTCTCTCCAGGATGGTGCTGATGGTTGGGGCGTAAGTGGAAGGCCGGCCAATTCCGTATTTTTCCATAGTTTTAATCAATGTTGCTTCGGTGTAGCGGTCTGGCGGTTTGGTGAAATGCTGTTCAGGAATAAGTTTCTCGCAAATAAGCTTTTCGTTTTCCTCTAAGGGAGGAAGAACTACGTCCTTTTCTTTTTTTACTTCCGGGTAAACCTTTTTATATCCGGCAAACTTTAAGGTTTCTCCCTTTGCGCAAAAGAGGTATTGGTTGGCCTTGATTTCTGCAGTTACGGTATCAAAGATTGCGGGGGTCATCTGGCTTCCGAGAAACCGATTCCAAATAAGGGTATAAATTTTTTCCTGCTCAGGATTCAAGAATCCCTTTATCTTCTCAGGAGTGTGCAAGACCGAAGTGGGGCGAATTGCCTCATGGGCTTCCTGGGCTCCCTTGGTTTTAGTTTTATAGACATTTGCTTTGGTGGGAGCATATTCCTCTCCAAATTCATTTTTGATGTAAGAAAGGGCTTCTCCTGCCGCAATATTAGAAATGGACAAGGAATCTGTTCTCATATAAGTAATCAGCCCAACCTGCCCTTTTTCCAGTTGGATTCCCTCATAGAGCTGCTGGGCGATCCTCATCGTCTTTTTAGCGGAAAATTTTAATTTGTAGGAGACTTCCTGTTGTAAAGTGCTGGTAGTAAAAGGAGGAAAAGGGTGACGTTTCCTTTGTTCCTTTTTAACCTTCTCTACGACGAAGGGAGCGTTTTCTAAATCCGAGGTAATTTTTTCCGCATCCTCTTTAGTTTTAATTCCCAATTGGGGGATTTTTTTTCCTTCAATGGAAATGAGAGTGGCAAAAAATGAGGAATTTTTTTCCCCCTCACCTCTATCCTCTCCCTCAAGGGGAGAGGAAATTAGGTGAGGGCGTAAATTTGCTTTTATGCTCCAGTATTCCTGAGTCTGAAATTTCTCAATCTCTTTTTCCCGCTCGACAATCATCCGCAAAGCCACGGATTGGACTCTTCCCGCAGATAGACCCCTTTGACGCATTTTCTCGCTGAGAAAAGGACTTAGTTGGTAGCCGACTACCCGATCTAAAATTCTGCGCGCCTGCTGGGCATTAACTAAAGAGAGATTGATTCTCCGGGGATGGCGGAAAGCCTCTTCAATTGCATTTTTGGTAATCTCATGGAAGACGACTCTTTTAATTTTTTCTGAAGGTTTCTTCAAAAGGCTCGCAATATGCCAGGCAATTGCCTCTCCCTCCCGGTCTTCATCAGTAGCCAGATAGATATCTTTGGTATTTTTTGCCGCAAGGAGAAGTTCTTTAACGATCTTTTTTTTACCCGTGGAGACTTCATAGGTGGGTTCAAAATCTTTCCGGAGATCAACTCCGAATTTATGGGCGGGAAGGTCCCGGATATGCCCAAAAGAGGCAGAAAGCCGAAAATCACTGCCTAAAAACCGCGCGATGGTCTTCGCCTTGGCTGGCGATTCTACAATAACCAAAGAATTTGCCATCTTCCTTTAATTATAGCATAAACTTGTCGGTGAAGGAAGAATCTGGTATAATAATATTTTAATCGGACGCTAGAATAACATCAGGATAAAATCAGGATTCTGGCGAAGTCATTCTGAGTGAAACGAAGAATCTCTTAGAGATTGCCACGTTGTCCGCCAGTACTACTTGGGCGGACTCCTCGCAATGACTATGTTATCTTTGATTTAATCCTGTTAATCTGCGTTTATCTGCGTCCAAAAAAAAGATGAAACTTTGGGATTCAAGGTTTAAAAAGAAGTTAGATAAGGAAGTAGAGAAATTCACCTTTTCTCTTTCGGTAGATAAACAATTAGCCAGGTATGACATCTCAGGCAGTATTGCTCATATAAAGATGCTGGCTAAAACTAAGATTATCAAGGAGAAAGAGGCTGGGAGAATTATTAAAAACTTGGAAGAAATTAAAGAGGAGATAGGGGAAGAAAAATTTATTTTTAAAAATGATGAGGATATTCATACCGCAATTGAACGTTCTCTAACTGAAAGGATTGGAACTCTGGCGGAGAAACTCCATACCGGACGCTCCCGCAATGACCAGATTGCGCTTGATGAGCGGCTCTATACTAAGGAAAAAATTAAAGAAGTTGTCTCCCAAATTACTGAATTTCAAAAGGTGATTTTGGCTTTGGCGAAAAGACATCAAAAGGTTATTATGCCTGGTTATACCCATCTCCAGCATTCCCAGCCGGTTCTCTTTGCCCATCATCTATTAGCATATTTAGAAATGCTGGAAAGGGATAAAAACCGTCTCAAGGATAGTTATGCGAGAGTTAATGTTTCGCCTTTGGGCGCAGGAGCAGGAGTCGGCACCTCCCTGCCTATTGATAGAAAATTCACGGCAAAAATCCTGGGCTTTGAGAAGATAGCCGAGAATTCCATTGATGCGGTTGGCGACCGGGATTTTTTACTTGAGGTTGGTTCCGCCGGCAGTATTTTAATGATGCATCTTTCCCGGTTGAGCGAAGAAATTATTCTTTGGGCAACCGAAGAATTCGGATTTCTGGAGATTGACGATTCCTTTGCTACCGGTTCCTCCTTGATGCCCAACAAGAAAAATCCGGATGTTCCTGAGTTAATCCGGGGAAAAACCGCCAGGATTTATGGAGAATTGTTTGGACTTTTTTCTTTAATGAAAAACCTTCCTTTGTCTTACAATCGGGATATGCAGGAAGATAAAAAGGGATTCTTTGAGATTATGGAGATTGTTGGTTCCGCTCTGGCTATCTATACGAAATTTCTTCCCAAAGTCAGTCTTAACCAGGAAAGGATGAAAGAGATGGCTGAGAGAGGAGGGACGACCGCAACCGATTTGGTTGAATATTTAGTGGAAAAGGATATTCCTTTCCGGGAAGCCCATCGGATTGTAGGTAAAATTATTAGGGACCTTAAAGATTCAAAAAGAATACTAAAAAACCTGACTCTAACCGAATTAAAAAAATTCTCAGATGAGTTCAAAAAAGATGCTTTAGAAAGAGTAAAAGCGGAATCTTCGGTAAAAAATAAAACCTCTTTTGGCGGAACCTCGCCGAAACAGGTTAACCAGAGGATAAAGAATTGGGAAAAGAGGTTGAAATAAATAATTTCTCTTATTATAAAAATAATCTCTATTGTGAAGAGGTAAAAGTAGAAAGGATTGCGGGAAAAATTGGAACGCCTTTTTATCTTTATAGCAGGGATTGTCTCTGCAGCCATTATAAAAGATTCAAAAAAGCATTTTCCCCTCTGTCTCCTCTTATCTGTTATAGCCTTAAAGCAAATTCTAACCCTGTTCTCCTTAAAATTCTAAAAAGTCTGGGGGCCGGAGCTGATATTGTCTCTCTGGGAGAATTATTTTTAGCCTTAAAAGCCGGTATTCCTCCGGAAAAGATTGTTTTTGCCGGGGTCGGCAAAAGTGAAGAGGAGATTAGAGAAGCGGTAAAGAGAAATATCTATCTCTTTAATGCTGAGTCAACTTCAGAATTAAGACTAATTAATAAAATTGCAGCTCAATTAAAGAAAAAGATTAATTGCAATCTCAGAGTCAATCCCCAGATTCAAACCAAAACCCATCGTTATATTGCTACCGGAGAAAAGGGTTCAAAGTTTGGGATGGATTGGGAAGAAATCAAAAAAATCCTTAAAAATAAAAATTCCTTTCCCTGGGTAAATATTTTGGGATTCCATCTTCATCTTGGCTCTCAGATTACCTCTCCGGAAGTCTACCAGACAGCAATCAAGAAGATCTTAAACCTTACCCAAAAGGAGAAAATTAAATTGAGTCTGCTTGACCTTGGCAGTGGTTTCCCGATTATTTACGAGAAAAAGGTTTCTCCGATTGAAAATTTTGCCGCGGCAATTATTCCCCTTCTCAAAGGGTTAAAAATTAAAATTATCTTTGAGCCGGGAAGATATATTGTAGGGAATTCTGCTATTTTAGTGACGAGAGTTCTTTATCTTAAAAAAGATTTTGTTATTGTTGATGCGGGACTTAATGACCTTATCCGGCCATGCCTTTACGGAGCCTATCATAAGATTATTCCCCTTAAAAAGATTTCCGGAAAAAGATTCCTGACCAATATTGTTGGTCCAATTTGTGAGTCCGGGGATTTTTTAGGGAAAAATAGAAGATTACCCCTTTCTTTGAAGGAAGGAGATTTTTTGGCAATCAAGGATACCGGCGCCTACGGTTTCTCAATGTCTTCAAACTACAATTGCCGCTTGAAACTTCCGGAAATTCTTGTTTCTAAAAATAGGTATAAAATTATACGAAAAAGGGAAAAATACGAAGAACTGATATATAGATAACCACGAATTTCTCGAATTACGCGAAAAAATATGAGAGAATAAGTTTTTTCTAATTCTTAATTCGAAGAATTCGCGTAATTCGTGGTTAAAAAATGAGAATTTTAATTACCGGAGGATGTGGATTTATCGGCTCACATCTTGCCGAATATTTACTGGAAAGAGGGGAAAGAGTTGAGGTTCTTGATGACCTTTCCTCAGGAAGTCTTAAAAATGTTTTCGGGATAAAGAAACATCCAAATTTTTCCTGTGTCATCGGTTCGGTTTTAGACTACCAGCTCTCCGAGAAGATTGTCAGGAGAAATGATTTTATCTTTCATCTTGCTGCTGCTGTTGGGGTAAAAATGGTAATTGAGGACCCCATTAAGAGTATCAAAATTAACGTAGGGGGAACCGAGAATATCCTGGAACTTGCCAGCCGCTTTAAGAAAAAAGTTCTTTTAACCTCCACCTCTGAGGTTTATGGAAAGAATGAGAAGATTCCCTTTTCTGAAAACAGTGATTCTCTTTTTGGTTCTACAAAAATAAGAAGATGGAACTACGCCTGCACTAAATTGCTTGACGAATTTATGTCTTTTGCCTATTTCCAGGAGAAGAAATTGCCGGTAATTGTAGTAAGGCTTTTTAACACTATCGGTCCCCGGCAAACCGGAGAGTATGGTATGGTTGTACCCAGATTCATCAGGCAGGCACTCGGAGGAAAACCCATCACGGTTTACGGAGATGGAAAACAAGTGCGTTGTTTTACCTATGTAACCGATGTAGTTGAAGCAATGATATCTTTAACCAAAGAGCCGGCTGCTTTTGGAGATATCTTTAACGTGGGAAATCCGACGACCGCTATTACCATCAATGAATTAGCAAAAGTTATTAAAAAATTGACCAAAAGTAAATCCAAAATTATTCATATCTCCTACCAAAAGGCATACCAGCAAGGGTTTGCTGATATGGAAAGAAGGGTTCCCGATATTGGTAAAATTCAAAAACAAATAGATTTCTTTCCCAAAATTAATCTGAAAGAGGCACTCCCCAGGATAATAGAATACCATAAAAATATAATTTCCTCCTGATGAAACGCTGGAAATCTCCTTACCTGTATTTGGGTATCATTCTCCTTTTTGCTTTTTCTATCAGACTTTCCTATCTTATAGAATTCCGTTCAACCGTTTTTTCAAACGCCAGTTTGATGAAAGGACTGGACCAAAGAACCTTTAACATTTGGGCAGAGGCTATTGTAAAAAATCCCTGGGTGGGAGATGGCAAGGTCTTTTATATGGCTCCGGGCTATCCGTACTTCGTTGCCGCAATTTATAAAATTTTTGGTTTAAATAGTTATTTTACCGTGAGTTTCATTCAGATTCTCCTGGATATGCTTCTTTGCTTACTTCTCTTTTTCCTGGGTAAATGGCTTTTTAATGAAAGAGTGGGGCTTCTCGCTTCTCTCTTTGCTGGCTTTTATCGGCCCTTTATCTTTTATTCAGCGACTCTTTTAAGCGATAGTTTAATCCTGTTTCTGAATATTTTTTCTATCTTCACGGTTTATTGGGCGTTACGGAAGAAAAGTTATAAAAGATGGGTTCTGGTAGGATTGGTGATGGGGTTTGCCGCTCTGACCAAACCAACTATTCTATTGTTTCTTCCCTTTCTGCTTATCGGATTGTTGTTATATCCCCCTCACCTCTATCCTCCCCCTCGAGGGGGGAGGAACAGTGGGGGTGTTAATCCCTTTTTAGCCTGGGGGATTGTAATCCTTTTAATGATAATAATTATTTCTCCGGTTACCATCAGGAATTGGCAAATCTCTCGCCGGTTTGTGCCTATTTGCTCTAATGGAGCAGTCAATTATAAAATTGGCAATAGCCTTGATTCTATTGGTCTTTTTATGTATCCTAAAAAATCTTTAGCATCTCCCTTTTCTAAACCTTTCTGGAGACTTCAGGGAAAGAAATTATCATTCTTTTCCAACAGTTATGAATGGCCGCAGAATTTAAATATTTATCTCTTAAAAAAAATTACTAGAACGCTTAAATTGCCATTATTCGGATTCGGTTTTATCGTTCCCTTGGGTATTCTTGGTTTATTCCTTGCTTTCTTACGCAGAAGGAAATCTCTTCTATTAATTCTTTTTACTCTGTGCAATGTTATTTGGGTTATTGGCTTTTTTGTCACTTCCCGCTATCGGCTTCCTGCAGTCGGCTCTCTGATACTGTTTGCGGCTTTCTTTATTGACTGGTTTATCTTAAAAATTAGAGAAAAAAAATCAATTTCTGTCATAACAACTTTTCTTATCTTTCTTCTCCTTTTTTCTTTTATTAATAACTGGCAAGGGGAAAAGATTGGCTCGGTCCATCTGGGGGCTTTTTCTTTACTTACCTATAAGAACGTGAATAATGATATTGCTGAAGGTAATCTTCTTTTAGCTTTAAAAAGAGCGAAAAGCTTGGTTTCGCTCTTACCTTCCAGCCCCCTGGGGCATCAGGCTTTGGCAACTATTTATTTTAATCTGGAAGAATTTAACCTTGCCAAAAACGAGGCAGAAATTACTTTAAAGTATGACCCGGAGGCGCAAGGAGCTGAGAAAATTCTTTCTTTAATTCAGGAAAAAATAGATGAGAATTGGGATTGATGCAACTGTTCTGCCAAAAGAATTAGGAGGAGTAGGTGTTTATCTTCTAAATCTAATCAAAGCTTTAAGCAAGATAGATAGAAGAAATGAATATTTTATTTTTGTAGAAAAAAGAAATATAAAAAGATTTAAATTGGATGCCAATTTTCATCTTCTCGGCGTCAAAAATATGCCTAGATTCTCGAGACTTCTTTGGGAGCAGACACTCTTTCCCTTTTTACTTAGAAAGTGTAAGATTGAGCTTCTCCACTCTCCTCGCTATACTACTCCTTTAATGAGGTTTGGATGGAAATCTGTTGTTAGCTTCCACGATATGCTCTTTTTGCTTTTTCCCAAAAAGCATAGCATTCTAAAAAGGCTTTTTTATGGGAGGATAATGCCGGCAGTCGCAAAAAAAGCAGAAAGAATTATTGCTGTTTCCTCTTCTACAAAGAAGGATATTATGGAACTATTAAATACTTCTTCAGAAAAAATTGCCGTAATCCACTTAGGCATTGATTTTTCCTCCCGCCCCATTGAGAAAAAAAATTTACAGAATTTTAGAAAAAAATATCAGATTTTAAATCCTTATCTTCTCTATGTAGGGACATTGAAAAAAAGGAAAAATATTCTTAATCTCCTTAGAGCTTATAAAAAAGTTAAAGAGAAAGACCGGGAAGAAAGATTAATAATTGTCGGAAGGAAGAGTAAGGAGTATCAGAATATTCATAAAACCGTGAAAGAATTGGGGTTGGAAAAAGATGTTTTTTTTACCGACTATGTAGATGAAAAACTTCTGCCTTTTTATTATAGTTGCGCTTCTGTTTTTGTCTATCTTAGTCTTTATGAAGGTTTCGGTCTTCCGGTTCTTGAAGCGATGGTTTCCGGCACCCCGGTAATTGTTTCTAATAGTTCCTCCTTGCCGGAAGTGGCAGGAAAGGCGGCTATTTTTGTTGACCCCCATAATATAGAGGAAATAGCAGAGGCAATGCAAAAGGTTTTAGGAAGTAAAGAATTAGCCTGGGAAATGAGAGAAAAAGGCTTAGAGAGGGCAAAACTTTTCTCCTGGCAAGAATGTGCCAAAAAAACGTTAAATCTCTACGAGGAAATTACCGGTGAGTAAAAGAAAAATTTTGTTATTCATTTTTTTCTCTGCTTTTCTTATCCGATTTATTTTTATTATTCTTTTCCCTCTTTCTGCTCCGGATAGCATTGATTATGATCGGATGGCTCTTCATATTACTTCGGGATTAGGATTTTCCACCAATTTGGGAAGAGCACCTTTATATCCAGCTTTTTTGGCAGTTATTTATCTTGTTTTTGGACATAATTTTTTTGCGGTAAGAATTATCCAGAGCATTTTAGGAGCCATAATTTGTTTATTGGTGTATTTTATCGGAGAAAGGATTTTTAAAAACAGGAAAGCTGCTATCATGGGAGCAGGCGCAGCGGTTATTTGTCCTTCTCTTGTTGCTGCAAATTCCTATATTCTGACGGAAACGTTAACCACTTTTTTGCTAATGATTGCGGCGTTCTTCGCAATGAAGGCTTTGAAAGAAAAGAATAAACGAAATTGGATAATAAGCGGAGTCTTTTTGGGATTTTCAACTCTTTGTCGTCCGGTCACTCTTCTTTTCCCATTCTTTCTTTTGATTGGTCTATTGCTCTTTCACCCTCCCTTTACCCCTCCCCTTGAGGGAGGGGAAGGTAGGGGAGGGGTTGTTTTGTCTCATAAAAAGAGATTGCAAAACCTTATTTTTGTAGTAGTCTTTTCCCTGGCAATGGCTGGCGTAATCCTTCCCTGGACAATAAGGAATTATGTTGTCTTTAAAGAATTTATTCCAATAGGAACCGGAGGAGGTTTTAACCTTTGGGTTGGTAGTTATCTCCCCTGGAATGGGGATTATAATTATAAGGACCTCTCTGATAAGGAAAATCTGATTAAAGGACTTTCTACGATAGATGCGGATAAAAAGTTTTTTTCTGAAGGAATAAAAAATGTCAAAGATAATCCCGGTGCCTATTCTTTCTTATGTGTGAAAAAATTGGGCAGGTTCTGGCTGCAGATTCCCGGAGGAAAAAGGGTCTTAGAAGGGAAAAATTTGCAGAAGATTATCATTTTCATCTTTCACTATAGTCTTCTCTTTTTCTTTCTTCTGGGATTATACCTTTGTCTGAAAGAGAAGAGAAAGGAGGCATTTATTCCTCTTTTGATGATTTTTTATTTTACTTTTGCTCATATATTTCTCTTTGCCATTGCAAGATATAGGATTCCCATTATACCTCTTGTGCTGGCAATTGCCGGGGGAGGGCTATATAGAATAATTCAATACCGTAGAAATTTTTCTTTAGGACGCAGATGAACGCAGATTTACAGGATTTTAAGTATAAGGAACTTACAGAGAAAATAATAGAAATATTTTACAAAGTTTATAATAAACGTAATAGGTTAGTTTCTCTAAAACTATTACTGATTACAGAGATTAAACTTCTTGATTACGGTGATTAAAGATAAAAATCACTGTAATCTCCTTTATAATCACTGTAATCATATGGTATTTCAGGATAACTTAACTCTTACTAATAAACTTAGTTATGGTTTCCTTGAGAAAATCTATGAAAATGCAATGATGATAGAGTTCAAGAAAACGAACATTCCTGTAGTTGCTCAGTCTCCTATAGAAGTGTATTATGATAATGAGATTATAGGAGAGTATTCTGCTGATATACTTGTTGATAATAAAGTAATCATAGAGATTAAAGCAACAAAATCTTTAGGAGAAAGCAGTGAAGCTCAGTTGCTGAATTATCTTAAAGCAACGAAAATAGAGGTTGGACTTTTACTTAACTTTGGACCAAGAGCAGAAGTAAAACGTAAAGCATTTGATAATAAAAATAAATGAAATTTTGGACGCAGATAAACGCAGATTTACAGGATTAAAAATTCAGTATTAAATTATTTACTACTTACTATTTATTTTATTTCTTAATTCCTGTTTAATCCTGATGTTATCTGCGGAAATCTGCGTCCAATTAAGTTGAAAAGATGAAACTCTCGGTCATTATGCCGGTCTATAACGAGGAAAAAACAATTGCTGAAATTATAAGAAGAGTAAAAGCGGTTAACTTAAAGAAAGAAATTATCATTGTTGAAGATGGTTCAACGGATAAAACCAAAGAGATTTTAAAAGAAATTATTAAACAGAACGATAGTCAGAACGATAGTGATAATAAGATTACTATTATCAACCAAAGAAAAAGACATGGTAAAGGAACCGCCATCCGACGAGCTCTTAAGGAGGTAACCGGAGACATTGTTATTATCCAGGACGCTGATTTGGAATATAATCCAGCAGAAATATCGAAGGTTATCGCACCGATTATGGCAAAAAAGAGTAAAGTAGTTTATGGTTCCCGAGTCAAAGGACACGGTAAACCATTTTCTTCCTTGATGGGTTGGATTTATTACCTTGGTGGCTTCTCTTTGAGTTTGTTTGTCAATCTTCTTTACCAGGCAAAAATTACCGATGAGCCAACCTGTTACAAAGCCTTTTCTACAGAAGTTCTGAAGAACGTTCAGTTGAATTGCCAGAATTTTGAGTTCTGTCCTGAAGTTACTGCTAAAGTTCTAAAGAAAGGAATAAAGATTTCAGAAGTCCCTATTACTTACCACCCACGCTCCTTAAGGGAAGGGAAAAAAATTGGTTTGAAGGACTGGTTTATTGCGGTCTGGACTTTACTTAAATATCGCTTCTATAATTGATTTATCAATGATTAAAGAATGAAGGATCCAGTTCCAGAATACGGGAGTTGGATTCCCTTGGTACGGCACTTCTTTTGGGCCAGAATTTATATTGCAATAAATCTAGCTCAAATAAAAAATGGTGAGCAAGTTTTAGATGTTGGTTGTGGCACTGGCCATCTCTTGGAGGAATTAAATCGAAAGTATAAAGATTGGCATGGCTTTGGAGTTGACATCTGTCCAGAGGTAACCAATATTACCTTGCCTAACTGCACTTTTTTGGTAGCCGATCTCTGCTCGTTGCTACTTCCAGATGACTATTTTGATTTTGTGTTTGCCCTTGATACTTTAGAACATATCTGCCAGGTTGAGCAGGCATTGAAGGAGATAAAGAGAGTTTTAA
>PFWI01000121.1:11497-23975 GCA_002791075.1 bacterium (Candidatus Ratteibacteria) CG_4_9_14_3_um_filter_41_21
GGAGATAAAGAGAGTTTTAAAAAGGGATGGAATTCTAATTGTGAGCGGCCCTACGGAAACTTTTCTTTATAGATTGGGCCGCTTTCTGTGCAAAGGCACCTTTTCGCAGGAGAAAGGACCATGCGCAGGTCGACATTACTATAACATTAATCAGATTATTCAGAAAATAAAAGAAAATGACTTTAAGATTGAGGTTATGCAAAATCTACCATCTCTGCAGCCTTTTGTCCTACAAAAAATTCTCAGATTCAAAAATATGAAGGCACAAAACCTATGAAGAAGATCAGGCTGAAGGATTGGTTTATTGCGGTCTGGACCTTAATTAAATATAGATTTAAAGATGGCTAAAGATAGGATACTTTTCTATACTTTCCTCTTTTTTCTTATAGGTTACTGTTGCTACATTTTATATCCGTTATGGTATCTTCCGGTCAGTAACCGTCTTAAGATTGTTGAACTAAACCTTCTTCTCTTTGGAATATTTGGTCTTTCATCCTTTTTCTACCTTTTAATTCCTGAGGATAAAGAGAAGGGTGATGTCAAAGCCCCTCTTTTTTGCTTGGATAAAAAATGTCGCATCTATTTACTTACGATTACAATTGTTTGCTTGATTTTGCATCTTTTCCAGATTAACTATCCCATTCTTACCGGATTGGACAGCCATTTCCATACTGGATTGCCCGCTCTCATTCTTTATAAACTGAATAAGGCCACCTTAAAATTAACAAATGGCTCTCTTAGTTTTTCTTTCTTTATCTGGCTTTTAATTGTCTTTACTTCCTTATTTTTTTCTCTCTTTAGAAAAATCCTCTTTAGATTAAAAAGAGTAAATATTTTTATCTGTCTCTTCTTTATGATTTTGTTAAGTAATATCTATGGGCTTTTTCTAATTAAAACTGGTATCTTAGAAAGTCTTGGCAAAATCAGTCTTCTTCACCGTTATCCTCCTTTAGGAAAAACCTTCTTTTTCTTTGGCTATTGCTTATTCGGAATTCACGAATGGGTGGGCAGATTAATTGAAATCTTTTTTACTATCTTTGGCGGACTATTTTTAGTTAAGATCATTTCTCTTTACAGGAAGGAGCCAATGATGCTTTTGAGTGCTTACACCCTCTATATCTTTCTTCCGCCATTATTTAATGTTATCTGGCTTAACCACTTAGAAGCGGGTACGCTCTTCTTTCTTTTAGCCGGATGCTACTATTTTTTAAGATACCAAAAGGCTCACACCTCAAAAGACTTTGCTTTAACCATATTGATTTTCTCCTGTGGAATAATGTATAAACGCTTGGTGATATTGTCCATTTTTATGATTTTGACCTATCTTTTTTTGGAGCAATTATTAAGTAAGAAAAAAGGCAATATAAAGAAAGGAATGAAAATTGTTGCCATTCCCTTTCTTTTTTCTCTTCCTTGGATATTCTTTTATCCAGCCTTTTGGCCATCGCCAGGCACGATTACGATAGATGCCGCTTTTAGTCCCCTTAAGATCTGGATGAATATCAGTTCCTGGCAATTTGCTCTGGGCAAACCGATAATTTCCCTTTTTATCCTCTCCTTATTTTATTATCTCTTGAGAGCAAAAGAGCTCCAGATAAGATTCTTTCTTATTTTATCCTTTCTTTATTATGCTCTTGTTGCTGCAATTGGCTTTGGCTACACGCGCACATCTCTTTTATTCTTTCCGGTTATTATCCTAGCAATCGATGGTTTTCTCTATAACATTTCTGAAAAATTTAAGAACTTATCAAAAGTAATCTTTGGAGGACTCTGTACCCTTATTCTTCTCTCTTTTATCTATAATGGTCTTCTGAATAAAGAAAGGCATCTGGTAACCCTTTCTAACAGTAGATATTATCTCCTCCCCTATGATAAGGCGATCAAGTATATTAAAGATTATCTTCCGGATAGAAAAATTTATGCCCCGATGATATGTGAACCAAGTCACTTTTATTTGGCAAAGTATGGAATTGGAGAGATTGTATATGAAAGAAGAATATGGGCTAACTCAGAGAGCCAAACTCTTGACTCCTTATATAAATTCTGTCAAAAGAAGAGTTTTTATTATTTACTCTTCCCTAAACCAGAACCTTTTTATAATTCTGCCTATCAATCATTTTTCAACAAATACAAAGATTTTGGTCTACCTTACTCAGGATATATTGGAGGAGATTGGTTTTTGGGCAGGATCAAGGATAAAATTATAATAAAACTTTTTGAAGGAGAAGATTCTCGCTTCAAAATGATAAAAAAGTTTAAGAGGGGTAATTGTGAATTGGCAATATTTGAGGTCTCTATTTGAAAATGAAAATATTACTTGCCAATCCATCCTGTAAAAAAGAGATTAATCGAGGATACGAGAAATATTTTATCCGGGCTGGCTCCCGTTGGCCACATTCAAGCATTAAAAGGAAAGGGGAATTACCCCATTATCTTCCCTTCCCCTTTTTCCTCGCCTACACAGCCGCTTTACTATTGAGAAAAGGGTTTGAAGTTGAGGTAATTGATGCCGTTGCTTTAGATATGGAGAAAGAAGCTTTTTTAGAAAGGGTAGAGAAAATCTCTCCAGAGTTTATTCTATTCGAGACTACTACCCCCACGGTAGATGAAGACTTAACATTAATAGAAGAGATTAAAAGGAAAAGCCGGAGTCCCCGCATTATTCTCTGCGGACCTCATGCTACCGTTTTTTATAAAGAATTATTAAAAAGTTCTTCCGCGGTCGATTTTATAGCTCTCGGTGAGTATGAATACACTATCTTAGAACTATTATCTGCAATAAGAGAGAGGAGAGGAATAGATAATATACCAGGATTAGCAAGCCGAGGGAAGGAGGGAGTTGTAGAGGAAAAGTCCTTAATTGCACCTTTGGACAAATTGCCCTTTCCGTCCAGAGATATCTTTCCCGAAAATAAGTCCCCAAATGTGCAGATATACTGGGATAGTTTCTGTCAGAACAGACCGGCAGTCCAGATGCATACCAGCCGGGGTTGTCCCTATCACTGTTATTTCTGTGTCTGGAACCAAATTATGTATAGAAATGGGAAATACCGTCTTTCCAGCCCTAAAAGGGTAGTGGATGAAATGGAAGAGGTAATCAATAAATATGGAGCGCGTGAGATATATTTTGATGATGATGATTTTACGATTAGCAGAAAACATGTTTTAGATATCTGCCAGGAGATAAAAAGGCGAAACCTTAAAGTAAAATGGAGCTGTATGGGAGACGCCATTAATCTGGATGAAGAGGAGATCTATGAGATGGCATCTAGTGGCTGCATTGGCATGAAGTTTGGGGTAGAAAGCGGAAGTCCTAAGGTTTTAAGGGAGATCGGTAAACCAATAAATCTAAAACGGGTAAAGCAGATAACTTATTGGTGCAATAAATATAGAATAAAGACCCATGCCGCATTTTCTGTAGGGCTTTTGCATGAAACGGAAAAGGATATGGAAAAGAGTTTAAAATTCGCTAATGGTCTTAATGTTGACACCATTCAGGTAAGTATTTGTACCCCCTTTCCAGGAACAATCTTTTATGAAGAAGCTCTAAAAGAAGGTCATCTTTTCTATTCTTCCTGGAATGAATTTGATGGCAAAAGTAAAAGCATTATTCAATCTCCAGATTTAAAGGCTGAGCGAATAGAAAAATTTCGTAGAAAGTTCTTCCAATCCTGGTTATTGCACAGCCTATTTAGACCCTCCTGGATTATGAGAAACCTTTATTATCTCTTTCGCTCGATAAGGGGAATTGGATTAAAGTTCCTCTTGGCCAGGGTTTATGATGAACTCAAGGATGAACTAAAGATTAAATGAAGCTGGTATTATTGGCTACAATCGATTCTCTTTCCCCCATCTATGGTGGAGGAGCATTAAGGGTATTAAAGGTAGCAGAGAAATTTAAGGAAAGAGGTTATCAGGTTATATTCGCTGCTCCTTCAGATAAAAAAAGATTAAATAACGTAAGGGCTTATTCGATCCCTGCCCCTACCAAGAAGTCTGCACTTTTAAGTACAATGATATTTAATATTCGCCTTTGCTTAAAGATCATTTCCATTTTAGGAAAGATAGATATCTTCTTCGTTCATAACACAACAGCAGCCATTGCCATCTTTTTTATGACACGAATTTTCAGAAGAAGGTTTATTATGGATGTTACGGATTTACATACCGAATATCTTTTGTGTAGAAAAAGGAATTTTATGGAGAAGTTCTTAACCCCGTTTTTAATATTTGGGGAATACCTGATTATTAAGTCTGCTGACCATATTATTGCCGTTAGCTATGCCATGAAAAAGCATCTTGTAAGCCATAGATGTCCAGAGGAGAAGATAAGCGTTGTCTATGATGGAGCAGAAGTGATAAGGTTTCCTCAGAAGAAAGAGAAAGGTGCTAATTTTGGTATCATCCACTTTGGAAGAATGGATCTTCAGCATGGGGTAGTAACTTTTGTCAAAGCAATTCCTTTTATTCTTCAGGAATTTCCTGCAACAAAATTTTATTTTGTGGGAGAAGGTACAGAATTCGGCAGGGTAAAACAATTGATCAAAAATCTTCATATTAATTCTTCCTGTGTCATTACTGGCTATAAACCATATCAGGAGGCAACCAAATATCTGCAAAAAGTCTCTATTGGGGTAATCTCGAGGCCAGATATTCTTGCCAACCATTTAGTAGTTACGGTAAAACTATTTGAATATTGGGCAGCTACTCTGGCGGTTGTCTCCTCTCATTTAAAAAGTATTGGTGAAATTGCCAAAGATAGATATGATATTTTATTTTTTCAACCGGGTAACTTTAAGGATTTAGCAGAAAAGATTCTTTTATTGCTTCAAAAACCCGATCTTTTAAAAAGATTACAGCAGAATGGTCAAGAAACGGTAAAGAAATTTGATTGGAATTTTTTAGCATCTCAAATTGTGGAGGTATCGGTAAAAAATGGGTAAGGATTTTTCCTGCTCAGTAATCATTCCCTGTCATAATGAAGAGGAAAATATTGCTGAATGTATTGAGAGAATCCCTAAGATGGGAAACTTTACAGAAATTATTGTCGTGGATGATGGCTCAACAGACAAGACAAAAGATGTTGTCCAAAAAATGCTTGCTAACCCTAATAATTTAAAATTAATTTCCTATTCTCCCAATAAAGGCAAAGGATTTGCTGTCCGAAAAGGATTTGATGAAGCGAAAGGTGATGTATTGATGATTCTTGATGCCGATATGTCCGTTCCACCGGAAGAGTTACCTTTATTCTTTTCTCCCATTGCTAAAGGAGAAGCAGAAGCGGTAAATGGTACCCGACTCATCTATCCAATGGAAAAAGGGGCAATGAGCCACTTTCGGCACTTTGGTAATAAAATCTTTGCCCTTATCTTCGCCTGGTTGATGAAGAGAAGGATTACCGACACTCTCTGCGGAACAAAGGCTATTTTAAAGAAGCATTACGAAAGGATTCAGATGGGTAGATGTCCCTGGGGAGACTTTGACATTCTTATTGGCATCGCAAAATTGAACTTAAAAATGAAGGAGATACCTATTCATTATAAAAGGAGAAGAAAGGGGAAATCCAAAATGAGAATTTTCAAAGATGGAGGCGTCTTTTTAAGGATGTGCTGGTACGGAGTTAAAGAGTTAAAATTAAGGATAAGTATGATTTAAACCTTAAGGTCTGTTCCGCCTATGGCCTTATTAGAAAAGTATAGAGTCAAGAGAAGGTACTTTGGTAAAGAGTATGGAACCCAGATACCGTTGTCCTCATTGTCACCAGCCTCTCCAGTTTGAGAGGAGAGAGGAGGAAATAGTTTGCGAGAATTGCCATTCTACCTATTGTAGATATAAATTTGATGATATTTTGCTTTTCGACTTTCTTCAGCTGACCACTAACAAGAAATGTAGTTGCAATATAGATGGATTTACAGAATGCAGTATCGATTTGAAAAGGAGATTGGTAGATAGAAAGAAAACCTCTCATCATGAAGAAAGATTAAATCCCCCTGTTGCTAAGTTACTAAAAAAATTAAAAAATCGTTCTCTGAAGATCTTGGAGTTGGGATGTGCAGAAGGATATTATGGGCACTCTTTTTCGGAAGGTAACAAAGGCTATGGTCTGGATAGTTGTGTTAAAAGGTTATTATCGGATGGGAGCAAAGTCTTAAACGGTGACTATCAAGCATTAATCCTGGCAGACGCTTTAAAGATCCCATTTACAGATAAGGAATTTGATATCGTCATCGCTACCGAACTTATTGAACATATTTTAGAGACAAGACTCTTTCTCAAGGAGATTAATCGGGTGCTCAAGGTTGGCGGAGAACTAATCTTAAGTACCCCTAATCTTGCCAGTCTCTGGAATAGAATAAGCCTCCTCTTTGGTTCAGGAAGGGGATTTGCCCCCTGGAGAATATTTAAGGGGAAAAGTGCCTACAATCCTCCCAGTAGCCTCGCCTATCCCTATCAAAATATTCATATTAGATTCTTTACCTTTGGTAGTTTAAAGGAAATATTGGAAAAATCTGGATTTAGAGTCATCTACATCGGAGGAGCAGATCCGGTATTTTCCAGGATTCCTTTAGGCGATAAGATCTTCAGGAATTTTTGCAAAACGATCGTTATAAAATGTAGCAGAACTTAGCCCCCTCACCTCCATCCTCTCCCCTTGGGGAGAGGAAATTAGGTGAGGGGGAACTTTGAAATTTCATACAATAAAATAACGCAGGATAAATCCTGCGACTACCAGGTAGCCGCAACCTTTAGGTTGCGAAGAAATAAGTTTGAAATTCCATACAACAAGTTGACATTATTCCTATGTCCTGTATAAAATTATCCAATAGAGAAAATAGGATGGCAAAATGAAGATACTAATCACAGGTGGGGCAGGGTTTATCGGGACCAATTTGGTGGCGTATCTTGTTAAAAAAGGGAAAAAGGTTAGGATCCTTGATAATCTTTCTCGGGAGGGAACAGAGAAGAATCTTAAATGGCTAAAAAATCTTCGCGGAGATTTAGAGGTGATTATTGGCGATATCCAGGATGAAAAAAAAATAAGAAAAGCGGTTAAGAATGTTGATGTTATCTATCATCTTGCGGCTCAAGTGGCGGTAACTAGTTCGGTAGCCAATCCAAAAGAAGATTTCCAGGTTAATGCTTTGGGAACTTTAAATGTTTTAGAAGCAATGAGAAAATTTTCCCCGGAAAGCGTTTTGATTTTTAGTTCTACCAATAAGGTTTATGGAGAAACAAGCAACATCAAGGTTATTAAAAGTAAAAAACGTTATCAATATAAAGATTCTGAATTTGCTGTTACTGAAGACCAACCTTTGGATTTTTATTCCCCTTATGGATGTTCTAAAGGAGCTGCCGACCAGTATGTTCGGGACTATTCCCGGATTTACGGGTTAAAGACGATTGTTTTTCGTCAATCCTGCATTTATGGGCCACACCAATTTGGCAATGAGGACCAGGGCTGGGTAGCACATTTTGCTATATCCGCTCTGAAAAAAAGGAAAATAACTATTTATGGGGACGGCAAGCAGGTAAGAGATATTCTCTATATTGATGATTTGGCAGAAGCATTTTGGCAAGCCGAAAAAAATATTGCCAAAACCAAGGGGAAAGTCTATAATATTGGTGGAGGAAGGGAAAACAGTATCTCCCTTTTAGAATTTATTTCTAAATTGGAAAAACTTACTGGCAAGAAAATTTCTTATAGTTTTGCCGATTGGCGTCCCGGAGACCAGAAAATTTATATTAGCGGTATCAAAAGAGCAAAGACGGGTTTTGGCTGGGAACCTGTGATTAAGGTGGATGAAGGATTAAAGAGATTGCTAAATTGGGTTAAAAAGATACTATGAATAAAATTGCGGTGATTGGAGCTGGACACGTTGGTTTGGTAACCGCGGCCTGCTTGGCTAAACTGGGAAATAAGGTTGTCTGTGTAGATAATGACAGAAAAAAAATAATAGATTTGGTGAAAGATGGAGTGCAAAAAAAGAGGCTGGCTTTTAGTTTTAGTATTGAGAAAAGCACCAGGATTTCCCGGATTATTTTTATCTGTGTTGGGACCCCGTCCAAACCAGATGGAGAAGCAGATCTCTCGGCGATAGAGGCGGTTACTGCAGAGGTAGCCAAGGCAATGAACGGCTATAAACTATTAGTGGAGAAAAGTACCGTTCCGGTTATGACCGGGGAATGGATGAAGAGAACAATCAACCTGATTAGAAAGAAAAACGCTGATTTTGATGTTGCGGCTAATCCGGAATTTTTAAAGGAAGGTTCGGCAATATCAGATTTTATGAAACCGGAACGTATTGTCATCGGTACCGAATCAGAAAGAGCAAAAAAAATATTAGAAGAAATTTATCAACCGATAAAGGCACCGATTATCTTCACCGATGTGAAAAGTGCTGAATTGATTAAGCATGCCTCCAATTCCTTTTTAGCTGTCAAAATTTCCTATATCAATGCGATCTCCCAGATTTGCGAGAAAGTCGGGGCGGATGTTGAAAGCATTGCTAAGGGAATGGGGTATGATTCCCGGATTGGTAAAGCGTTCCTTTCTCCCGGCGTTGGCTACGGAGGCAGTTGCTTCCCCAAAGATGTGGCTGCTTTTATTCATCTGGCGAAAGAGGTGGGCTATGACTTCAGTCTGCTAAAAGCGGTGCAAAAAATTAATCAAGAACAAATAAGTCTTATTTTTAAGAAGATAAAAAAATATCTCTGGACATTAAAAAATAAGAAGATTGGTATCCTGGGACTTTCCTTTAAACCGGACACCGATGATATCCGGGAAGCTCCTTCCCTTAAGATTATGGAAAGATTACTTTCTGAAGAAGCAATTCTTTCTGTTTATGACCCTAAAGCGATGGAAGAAACCAAGAAAATCTTTCCAAGAAGGACTATCTATTGTAAAAATCCTTATCAAGTATGTAAAGGCGCTGAATTATTGCTTGTTCTCACTGAATGGGAGGAGTTTAAAAAGTTGGACTTAAAAAGAGTAAAGAAGTTGCTTGGTAAACCACATCTTATTGATGGCCGTAATATCTATGAACCGGAAAAAATGAAGAAATTGGGATTTGTCTACGAAGGGGTGGGGAGATGAGGGAATTTTCTTCGGCGGCACGCTTGATTTTCCCGGCGAGGAAATCTTCGCTCTCGTTCCGTCCGGCCCGCCTCACATCTCGGCGGGCGTGACCAGCGCATTGCTCCTTATTCGTCGCAATGGTCACCCTCGCTCGTCCTTCGGACACCGTGCCCGCTCGTCGGTAACAAGGCACTTTTCAGGAAGATTCATTTTCTTAGGAGGAAAAATAAAAAAGAGGAATTCTTTATGAAGATATTAGTTACGGGTGGGGCGGGGTTTATCGGAAGTTTTCTGGTTGATGGATTGGTCAAAGAAGGCCATCAAGTAACCGTTTTTGATGATTTAGAATCCCAGGTTCATCCCGAGAAAAAATTACCCGCTTATTTTAATAGGAGAGCAAAGTTCATTAAAGGAGATGTTAGAAGACCAAAGGGTTTAAAGGAAGCGATACGAGATATCGAGGTAATTTTTCATTTTGCTGCGGCGGTAGGCATTGGCCAGAGCGAATATAAAATAAAAAGATATGTGGAAACCAATATTGGCGGGACCGCCAATTTACTGGATATCCTGGTCAATAGTAAAAACAGGGTCAAGAAAATTATTTTAGCCGCTTCTATGAGTGAATACGGTGAGGGAGAATATGAATGTCCTTCCTGTGGGATTATCCAGCCAGCGTTACGAACTCTGCAACAATTGAAGAAGAATGCCTGGGAACTTTATTGCCCTTTCTGCAAAAGACCTTTAAAGCCGGTAGCCACCAGGGAACAAGCCAGGTTAAATATAAATTCAATCTATGCTATTAGTAAAAAAACCCAGGAGGAAATGGTTTTGAATATTGGCAAAACCTATGGAATTCCGGCAGTTGTTTTTCGCTTCTTTAACGTTTATGGTCCTCGCCAAAGCCTTTCTAATCCTTATACCGGGGTGATGGCAATTTTCTTATCAAGAATTAAAAATAACCAATCTCCAATTATCTATGAGGACGGAAAACAATCCCGGGATTTCATTTCGGTTCATGATATAGTGAGGGCAAATATCTTAGCGCTGGAGAAAAAAGAAGCAGATTACCAAGTCTTTAATCTTGGCTCCGGGAAAGCAATAAGCATTAAAAGAATAGCCGAAATATTAGCCGGAGCAACCGGTAAATTAATAGCCCCGGAAATTACGCATAAATTTCGCAAAGGTGATGTCAGGCATTGTTTTGCCGCTCTGGACAAAATAAAAAAGGTTTTAGGATTTTACCCGAAGATAACTCTGAAGGATGGAGTGGCAGAATTGGTTGACTGGTCAAAAACTGTGGAGGCAAAGGATTTCTTTGGGAAAGCAGCCGGAGAACTAAAACAAAAAGGGTTGATTTGAATATGGCTGAACCAAAATTTTCTGTTATCATCCCGGCACATAATGAGGAAAATTCTCTAAAAGAGACAATTGTCTCTTTGGAGAAGACTCTTTCTGATTACCGGTTTGAAATCATCGTTGTTAATGACCATTCCCTTGATAAAACTGTAATTATTGCACAAGAATTAGCAGGGAGATATCCCAACGTTAGGTTAGTTAATAATATTGGCGAGAAAGGTTTTGCTCCTACCTTAATTACCGGGTTTGGACAAGCCAAGGGGGAATTTCTCGTCCCGGTAATGGCTGACGGTTGTGACGACCTAACTACGATTAAGGAAATGTACGAAATAACCAAAGAGGGCTATGATCTTGTTTCTGCTTCGCGCTATCGAGAAAAAGGAAAAAGAATTGGCGGTCCAAAACTAAAAGCTTTCTTCTCCGAATTTGTAGGGAAAAGCATTCATCGCTTAACCAAAATTCCTACCACCGATGTTGCTAATGCCTTCAAATTATACCGCAAAAGCACTCTACAAAAAATCAAAATTAAAGAAAATAGCGGTTTTGCTCTCTCAATGGAGATTACCTTAAAGATGTATTATCAGGGATATAGAATTGCTGAGGTGTCAACCATCTGGAAAGAAAGAAAGCAGGGTAAATCCAAATTTATAATTTTAAAAATTGCGCCTTTTTACCTTAAATGGTATTTCTGGGCAATTACGAAGATGCTTCAATTACACATGAATTTGCTTTTTGGACGCAGATAACATCAGGATAAAACAGGATTCTGATGAAGTCATTGCGAGGAATAAGACCCCTTCGCAATGACCCTTCGGGTCAATTATTGATATTTATCTGCGTGTATCTGCGTAAATTCCGCTACTGGACTATCAGCTCTCTTCAGTAGGAATATGCGGGAAGATTAACTTCCCTGAAATTACTGACAGCAACTCTGCGTCCTATTAATTTATAGTTAAAAGATGGAAACGATAATTCTGGCCGGGGGATATGGCACCAGACTACGACCAATAACCAGAGAAAGACCAAAATCTCTTCTCCCGGTAGCAGGCAAACCCATTATTGAGTATTTCCTGGAACGTTACCCTTTTCGTAAACCGCCGCTTATTTCAACCAACAAAGAGTTCCTTCCGGTCTTCAGAAGATGGCAAAAGAAAATTCCCTATCCGGTCAGGATTATTGCCGAGAAAACGATGTTTGAAAAACAGAAATTAGGAACGGTAGGAGCCTTAAACTTTTTGGTAAAAAACAAGAAAATAAAAGACGACCTTTTGGTAATTGCCGGGGATAATATTTTTGAATTCAACTTAAAAGATTTTGTTGATTCTTTTCACGGAGAACTGCTGGTTGCTATTTGCGATATTAAGGATAAGAAAAAAATTAAAAAAAGATTTGGTAATGTAGAAATAGATGAAAGAGGCAAAATTATAAATTTTATTGAGAAGCCTTCTTTTCCCAAAACAACTTTAGTGAGCACTGCCTGCTATATTTTCCCTCAAAAGGTGTTAGAGGCAATACCGGAATTTTTAAGCCGGGCCGAGAGGAAGAAAGATGCGATGGGATATTTTTGCAGCTGGCTTTTGAAAAAGAATAATTTTCCCATTCAGAGTTTTTTGTTTAAAGAAGCCTGGTTTGACATTGGAAGCAGAATTTCGTATTTAGCGGCGAATCGGTATTACCTGAAAGGAGAAAATTATTTAGGAAAAAACAGCAGGATTATTAATTCAAAAGTAACTGACACCATTATTTTTGAGGAAGTTAAAATTGAGAATTGTGAACTTAAATCTTGTGTTGTTGATGACTATTGCCGAATTTCCAATTTAAAGTTAAAAAATTGCCTTATTGGCAAAAAGACAATTATCCGAGGCAGCCTAAAAATTTGATTACATAGGAATTTTCTTTTAAAAAACACTCTACCACGAAAGCACGAAATAAAGAAGACACGAAAGAAATAGCAACCACGAATTACTCGAATTACACGAATTAAAAAACAGCATTCACCACAGAGGCACAGAGACACAAAGTTCACCAAGAATTATAAATAAATTT
>PFWI01000025.1 GCA_002791075.1 bacterium (Candidatus Ratteibacteria) CG_4_9_14_3_um_filter_41_21
CAAGAGAGCTTGCTCTTCAGGTTCTTTATCAATTAGACATAAGGGGAGAAAAAGCGGAGGAGATTCTTTGCCAATTCTGGAAACAGAATAATACTGAAAAAACGGTGGAAGAGTTTGCCAATATCCTGGTAAAAGGGGTTGAGGAAAAAAGAGGAGATATTGACCAACTGCTGGCTAAATGCGCATTGAACTGGGAATTAGACCGGATGTCAGTGGTTGACCGAAACATTCTAAGATTGGGGAGTTTTGAAATTCTTTTTTTAAAGAATATTCCTTATCCCGTCTCAATCAATGAGGCGATAGAATTAGCCAAAATATTCGGAGCTGAAGATTCTCCAAAGTTTATTAACGGAATTTTAAATAAAGTTAAGGACTTTTCACCGGCAGGATAAAATGAAAAAAGGTTTTTTTTTCCTTTTAAGAATATTTATTAGTTTTTCCCTTTTCTTTATCCTCTTAAAATTTGTAAATTTAAATCAATTTATACAGGTTTTAAAAGAAGCAAATAGGGGTATTCTCCTTCTTATTATTTTACTTAATCTAATTATTGTCCCTTTCATTTCTTATCGCTGGCAGATTATTCTTTCCTCCCAGAAACTTTTTGTCAGACTTCTCTCACTTATTCGATTAACTTTTATTGGGATGTTTTTTAATAATTTTCTTCCCACTGCCGCCGGCGGCGACTTAATAAAGGGCTGCTATCTTGTTAAGGGAAGCGATTCCCGGAAGATTGATTTAGGCGCTTCCGTTCTATTTGACCGTATTGTGGGAACAATTTCCATAATTATTATGGGACTAATCGCCACTCTTTTATATTATAAGAAATTGTCTCTTCAGGCGATTCTTTTTATTTTTTTGTTATCCATCTTTACTTTATTTTTAATTCTTTTTCTCAGAAACGAGAAGATAGCAAAAACTTTTTCCAGGCTCTTGCGTTTTCACAAATATAAAACTCTGGATACACAGAGCAGAAGAATCTACGAAAGGTTCCACCGTTATGCCCATTCGCAAGGCATGCTGGCAAAATCCATAGGAATTTCCTTCATTACCCAAATTTTCTCAATTCTGATGAATTATCTTATTATTATCAGTTTAGGCGGCAAAGTTTCTCCTTTTATCCTCTTTGTTTATATTCCTCTTATCTGGGTGTTCTCTCTTTTCCCTTCTATCAATGGTTTAGGCATTCGGGAAGGCGCCTACGTCTATTTCTTTAAAGGAATTATCGGCAAGGAAACTGCTTTTGCTCTTTCCATCCTCGTTTTAGCCCTTATTTTTCTTAATGGTATTATTGGAGGTATTATCCATTTGACAATGGGAGGAAAGGTAAAAATAAACCAGGAGAGTTGAAATGGAAAAGGTAAGATTTGGTATTATTGGAGTCGGCGGGATGGGTCAGGCTCACGCCAAAAATATTCAGGAAATTGAGGAGACCCAACTAACTGCGGTATCGGATACGGACAAGAAGACGGCAGAGAAGGTCTCTAAAGAATATAAGGTGACCGGTTTTACCGACTATAAAGAACTTTTAACAAGCGGTTTGATTGATGCGGTTATTGTTGCCACCCCGCATTACTTCCACCCTGAAATTGGGATAGCGGCAATGGAGGCCGACGTTCATGTCCTTACAGAAAAGCCAATAGCAGTGAGCGTAAAAGCTGCTGACTCTCTTTTAGAAGCGGCAAAACGAACAGGAAAAGTTTTTGGAGTGATGTATCAGAGCAGAAGTCTGCCCGCAATCAGAGTGGCAAGGGAAATTATCGAGAGCGGCCGCCTGGGAGAAATCAGGCGAACCTTGATGGTTAACCCTGACTATCGATGCCAGGCCTACTATGATAGCAGCACCTGGCGCGCCACCTGGGCTGGAGAAGGCGGAGGAGTTTTGATTAACCAGGCTCCGCACGGGATTGACCTTTTTATGCTTTTAGGCGGAATGCCATCCCGGGTAACGGCAAGAATCAGAACCAGACTTCACAATATTGAGGTAGAAGATGAAGCAGATGCTCTACTGGAATATTCTAACGGAGCCTGGGGCTATTATCTTGCCTCTACCGATGAAGCACCTTCCGAAAAACGGATTGAGATTGTGGGAGATAAAGGAAAACTTGTCCTGGAGAATGAAACGCTTAAATTTTATTCTCTAAAAACCTCTATCCCTGAATTTACGCTTAAGAATAAGGCAATGTGGGGAGGGCCGGAGGTTGTTGAGGAAAAATTGGAATTTCCTGAATGCGAAACCGGCCACAGCGCCATTACCCGAAATTTTGCCCGTTGTATCCTTCAGGGAGAAGAACTTCTTTCTCCCGGAGAGGATGGAATAAAGAGCGTAGAATTTATCAACGCTCTTATTCTCTCGGGAAAGAAGAATAAACCGGTTGCTCTTCCGGTAGACCGGGAGGAATATAAGGAATTACTGGAAAGTTTAAAAAAGAGTTCCCAAGCAAAGAAAACAGTTAAGGTTCAGCGGGTTACCGACCCCCATTTCAACAAATAAATTTCAACAAATAAGGAGATTTTATGGAAAAAAAGAATCCTTTAGAAAAAAAATTATGCTATGAAAGAAAATTGGCCTGGGATGAATTTAGTCCGGAATCGAGGAAAAAAACATTAGAGTTTGCCGAAGGTTATAAAGAATTTCTAACCCGGGGAAAGACCGAATGGGAAGTTATAACCGAAGGCACAAAGATGGCCGAAAAAGCAGGCTTTATCCCTTTGGAGAAAATAAAGAAAGGAAGTTTTAAGGGAAAGAGAGTTTACGCCGATAACCGGGGGAAAAATCTGTTCTTATCAGTTTTAGGAAAAAAACCAATTTCAGAAGGAGTAAGAATCATTATTGCCCATATTGATTCTCCCCGGCTTGATTTGAAAGCGCATCCTGTTTACGAAGAGGAAAATCTTGCTTTTTTTAAAACTCATTATTACGGAGGAATAAAGAAATACCAATGGGTTACTATTCCTTTAGCCCTTCACGGTGTCGTTGTTTTGAAAAACGGCAAAAAAATAAACCTGGTTATCGGAGAAAAAAAAGAAGAGCCGGTTTTTACCATCACCGACCTTTTACCCCATCTTGCGAGTGACCAGATGAAAAAAAGTCTGGAGAAAGGCATTGAGGGGGAAGCGTTAAATATCTTAGCCGGCAGCATTCCCCATCAGAATAAAGATGTAAAGGAAAGAATAAAATTGGCAATTTTGGAAAAATTAAACCAAAAGTATAATTTTACCGAGGAGGATTTGGTTAGCAGTAATATTGAAGCAGTCCCGGCCGGAGAGGCCAGGGACGCAGGTCTTGATAAAAGTTTGATTGCAGCTTATGGCCAGGATGACCGGGTCTGCGTTTACAGTTCTCTTAAAGCAATCTGTGAATTAAAAAACCCTGAAACTACCTGTTTCTGTATGCTTGTGGATAAGGAGGAAATTGGCAGTGAGGGGGTAAACAGCGCTCAATCAACTTCTCTGCTTTCTTTCCTTTCCGAGATATTAAATCTCTCTTCGCCGAAAGCCACCGAACTTCAACTGCGCAGGATTCTTTCTTCTTCCCAGGCTATCTCTGCCGATGTTAATGCCGGAGTTGACCCTGCCTACAAGGATGTTAACGAACTTAGGAATAGCCCCAGGATTGGCTGCGGAGTTGTGCTTACTAAATTTACGGGAAAAGGAGGAAAAGGAGGAAGCAGTGAAGCAAGTTCCGAATTTGTAGCCTATTTGCGAAACTTATTTGAAAAACGAAAAGTTATCTGGCAGACCGGAGAATTGGGGAAGATTGACCAGGGAGGCGGAGGAACGGTAGCAAAATATTTGGCGAGATATAATTGCGAAGTAATCGATTGCGGGACCGCGCTTCTTTCTATGCATGCGCCATTGGAGATTGCCCATAAAGCCGATATCTACTCCACTTATCAAGCCTATTCTGCTTTTTATAAATGAAAAAACGAATTTTAAGCGGAATGAGACCCTCAGGAAAACTGCATCTGGGACATTGCGAGGGGGTTTTGAAATATTGGGCTAAATTACAGGATGAGTACGAGTGCTATTATGAAATTGCCGATTTGCATGCTCTTACCACTGATTATCAGGATACCTCAAAAATCAAAGAAAATATCAAAGAAATGCTGGTTGATTGGCTCTGCTTTGGTTTAGACCCGGAGAAAAGCGCACTCTTTGTCCAGTCTGAAGTTCCCGAGCATAGCCAACTGCATCTGCTGCTCTCAATGATTGTCCCTTTGTCCTGGTTGGAGCGCTGTCCTACCTATAAGGAGCAGTTAACCCAATTGAAAGATAAGGATATCTCCACCTACGGGTTTTTAGGTTATCCGGTATTGCAAGCCGCAGATATCCTTCTCTATAAAGCAACGGCGGTGCCGGTAGGCGAGGACCAATTACCGCACTTAGAATTAACCCGGGAGATTGCCCGGCGTTTTAATTATTTCTATAAAGAAATTTTCCCCGAACCAAAAGCCCTCTTAACAAAAACCCCTAAATTACCCGGCATCGACGGCAGAAAGATGAGTAAATCATACCATAACTGCATCTATCTTTCTGATTCAGGAAAGATTATTGAAAAAAAGGTGATGGAGATGTTTACCGACCCTGCCAGGGTTTACAAGAAAGATAAAGGTCATCCTGCCGGCTGCGTAGTTTTTGCTTTTCATCAGATCTATAATAAAGAGGAAAAATCACAAATTGAAAAAGACTGCCTTTCGGCAAAAATTGGCTGCACCGACTGCAAGAAAATTTTATCCGAGCGACTCGTTAAATCTTTACAACCTCTCTCCGAGAAGAGGAAAGAATTTGTTGCCCGGCCAAAATTGATTGATGATATCTTAAAACAAGGGAAAGAAAACGCGGGCAAAATTGCCAAAACAACTCTAAGGGAAGCAAGGGAAGCGCTAAAGATATAACCGGATGATAGTTAAGAAATTAACCAGAAAAGTTGTCCTTGGTTTAAAACCATACCAGGCCGGCAAACCCATTTCTCAACTGAAAAGAGAAAGAAAAATTTCCCGGGTTATCAAACTTGCCTCTAACGAAAATCCTTTCTCTCCGTCAAAAAAAGTAATCAAGGCTCTGGGGAATTCCCTGAAAAAAATTAACCTTTACCCTGACAGCAACGGTTATTGTTTAAAAGAGACAATTGCCAAAAAATTAAAATTAAAAAGAGGAAATATTATCTTAGGCAATGGCTCCAGTGAAATCATTGCGATGGTTCTGGAGACGTTTGTTAACCCGGCTGAAGAAGTAATTATCCCCGACCCTTCCTTTATTATCTATAAAAGCCTCATTAAATTAAGAGATGCTGTTCCGGTTTCAATCCCTTTAAAGGATTACGCTCTTGACCTTTCGGCGATGCTTAAAGCAATTAATAAAAAAACAAAAATGCTGATTCTCTGCAATCCCAACAATCCTACCGGGACCATCATTAAAAAAGAAGAATTAAAAAAATTTATGGAGAAAATTCCCGAAAACCTTATTATTTTCTCTGATGAAGCCTATCTGGAATACGTGGAAGATAGAAAGTTCGGCTCGCTCCTTCCTTATTTGAAAAGCACGAAACCTCTCGTTGTTGCCCGCACTTTTGCCAAATCTTCCAGTTTAGCCGGGTTGCGCATTGGCTATGGAATAGCAAAAGAGGAAATTATCGAACTAATGAATAGGATTCGCCCGCCATTTAATACCTCTTCTTTAGCTCAGGTAGCCGCGACCACTGCGCTCAACGAGAATGAACATCTTAAAAAGACCAGGGAAAATAACCGGGAGGGAAAAAGATATCTCTATGAGAATTTAAAGAAATTAGGTCTTTCTTATATTCCTACCCAGGCTAATTTTATTTGTGTTGACCTAAAAAGAGATGCTTCCTCTGTCTGCCGAAAGTTAGAAAAAGAAGGAGTAATTATCCGGGATATGTCTAATTTTAATCTGCCGGGTTCTTTTGCCCGGGTTACCATCGGTATGCATCAAGAAAATACCCTCTTTATCAAGAAATTAAAGAAGGTGCTAAAAAATGAATAGAACCTGTCATTGCGAGTCCGCCTCAGGCGGACGTGGCAATCTCGAGATTGCTTCGTCGCTTCGCTCCTCGCAACGACTTTGTCGATTGGGGGTCAACATTGACCATATTGCCACTCTACGGCAATCCCGAAGAGGTAAAGAGCCGGACCTGGTAAAAGGAGCGCTCATCTGCGAAAAGGCCGGAGCAGACTCTATCGTCTGCCATCTTCGCGAAGACCGCCGCCATATCCAGGATAATGACCTTTTTTTTCTTAAAAAGAGAATAAAAATTCCTCTTAATTTAGAGATGGCGGCTGCCGAGGAAATAGTCAAGATTGCTTTAAAAACGCGGCCATCCCGGGTAACCCTGGTCCCGGAAAAAAGAGCGGAATTAACCACCGAAGGAGGGCTTGATGTCAAAGGAAATTTTAAACATCTTAAAAAAACAATTGCAAGATTTAAAAAAGCCGGTATTTCAGTAAGTCTTTTTGTTGACCCGGAAATTTCTCAGGTAAAAGCTTCCCAGGAGGCGGGGGCGCAATTTGTGGAACTGCATACCGGAATCTATGCTAATCAAAAAGGGAAGGGGAAAGAAGAAGAACTGGAAAAACTAAGAAAAATGACAGAATTCGCCATTTCCTGCGGGCTAAAAGTTGACGCCGGCCACGGACTAAATTACGAAAATGTGGTTCCGGTAAGCCGGGTTTCCGGGATTATAGGATTAAACATCGGCTATAGCATTATTGGTTACGCTCTTTTTATCGGCTTGGAGAAGGCGGTAAAAGAAATGCTAAAACTGGTGAAAGAGGAAAAGGAATAGAAGTACTATGCTTTCGAAAGGATGGATTAAGAAATTATTCAAAGAAATAAGCACCTGGGTTGAAGAAGGAATCATTGAACCCAATCAGGCTGATAAAATCAAGGATAGATATTCCCGGCAATTGGAATATAATAGATTGGTTTCATCAATATTTATCCTCGGTTCTATTTTGATAGGGGCGGGTATTATTCTTTTTATAGCTTCAAACTGGCAACATCTCGGGAAACTTGTTAAAATAGGTTTAGTTTTTTCTTTCGTTTTAGGTTTCAACCTGTTAGGTTACCACTTTCGTTTTGAAAAAAGTAATCATCCGAAACTTGGCGAACCACTGCTTTTCTTGGGAGCAATTTCTTTTGGTGCGGGTATATGGCTAATTGCCCAGATTTTTCAAATTCCATATAATTATGCCAACGGTTTTCTCTTCTGGATTATCGGCATTTTGCCGGTAATATTTTTATTGTATGGAATTTCAAAGTTCCCCCTCACCTTATATCCTCTCCCCGAGGGGAGAGGGAGGGGTGAGGGGGCTAATTTATTGCGTTCTAAATCCGTTTTAGTCCTGACTTCATTGCTCTTGCCGGTCTGGTTAAGTGTTTTTATAGCTAATAATCTTTCCAATCCTGTCTATCCCTTCTTCTTGCTTCTCGCTATTATTATTTATCTTGTTTATCGGGAAAGGCAAAAAGCATCTTTATTCATCAGTATAATCGGCGTAAGCATCTGGCTTACGCATTATCTTTACCTGCAACAACCCGCGATAACGGATTATTTTTCAATAAATATGCAATTGCTCTATGGCAATCTCTTTATCGCCTATGGTTTTATCTTGTATTTCCTGGGGATGCTGCATCGTCGGGGAAAGTTCGGAGGCTTTTCTATTATTTACAAGGCGCTGGCAATGCTTTTTATCTTTATTAATAATTACTCGCTGACATTCGCTCACCACTACGCAGAATTATTCCATCCCGGAAAAGCGCAGGAGGTTGTTTATCTGCCTTTAGCGTTTCTAATCATTTACGCACTCTATCTTTTATCCGGAATAATAATTTCAAAACATCTTTTTAAGTCCCGAAATAGCGAAGAAAAGAAAGAGGCGGGAATTATTTTCCCGTTTTTGATTCTGCAGATTATTTTGATGCATTTTGGGCCATTAGGCGAGAACTTTGTTTCGATATCTTACAATATCCTATTTTTTGCTGAGATTATCGCATTTTTATATTTAGGTTATCTTTTACGGCAAGAATCTATCTTCAGATTGTCGCTCGGCGCTTTTGCCTTAAATACATTAACCAGGTACTTTGATACCTTCTGGAAGATTTTTCCCCGTTCCATTTTCTTTATCATCGGCGGGTTAATCTTAATTTTTGGCGGAATGTATATGGAAAAAAAGAGAAAGAGTGTTGAAAAAAGTATGAAAGAAAAGTTGGCAGAGGAAAGGGGATGAATAAAAAGATTACTTTTGTTTCGATAATCATAATACAGTTAATCTTTCTCGGTGGAATGGCGCTCTTCCATACCTTAGAGTTTAGCAGAGCAACCAAAATCTTGCTTGAGACAGAACCGGTAGACCCTTTTAGCGTATTTAGAGGCAGGTATATTAATCTTAATTACAAGATATCAACAATCCCTGCCACTCTATTTAAAGACTGCATCCCTCGCAGTTTAGAATCTAATGATTACGTTTACGTTGTTCTAAAGAAAAAAGAAAAATTTTGGGAACCGATTGCAGCTTACAAAAATAGACCGGAAAATACAAATTTTACTTTTCTAAGAGGTAAAGTTTACTATTCTTACTCACACAATATAAGAATCAAGTATGGTATAGAATCTTTCTTTTTAAGCGAGGAATCTGCCGACGAAATAGAGCGGGAAAGAATCAATGCCGCTCGGCAAGCCGGAGCAGAAAACCGGAATCCACTTGCCGTAGAAGTAGCGGTAACAAAAGAGGGGAGAGGCTATCCTGTAAAGCTGTTTTGGAGAGATAAAGAATATCGCTAATTTCCGAATATCTTGATGGTGTAAGAATTTTAAAAGGAGAAGAGAAAATGTTGATTGATAGTAAAGTTAGGGTAATTTGCCGAAGAGTGTTTAAGGATGCTTCTGTCCAGATTATTCGCGGTATCGTGGTAGAAGAGACTGATATCTATTTGAAAATAGAAGGAAAACTCTATCAGCAGACCATTAGTGAGAATACCGGAAGGAAGGTTGAAAAACCTGTTGACAAGGAGAATAAAACCATTTTTGTTCCTTTCCATTCCATAAGGTTTGGGGAGATAATTGAGGAAGGAACAGAGTCTGACATTCTTGACCGGGAGGCGAAGAAGGAAAAACCACTCTCTAAAACCGAAATCAAAGAAGAGGACGGAATTCTCTAAAAATATCTATTTCAAATTTTTATCATAGTGAATCTTGTCTGCTGAACTTTTATCTTGTCCTGGTATCTATCCATAAACGGCTGCCTCTTGCAGTGGAAATGTAATTGAATCTATATTCGGTGATACCGGTGATGATACTGTAGCCTTGAATGCTTTAAGCGGGGATATCACCGATATCTCTATTGAAAACGTACAAAGCCGGGTAGTGGATAGTGGTAATAATATTCGGTTATTATGCGGAAATGGATTTAGCCTTAAAAATGTTCGTATTAATGGAGTAATGGGGCTATCGGGTAGGGAGAATAGCGGGAAACGAATCTATCAGAACCTTTATAAAAAGCGGAAAGGAGAATAATTAATGGATGAATGTATTTTCTGTAAGATTGCCAGCCATAGCATACCTGCCTATGTAGTTTCAGAGAATGACGAGGTTATGGCATTCGCGGATATCAACCCGGCAACAAAGGGGCATATCCTGGTAATTCCGAAAAGCCATGCCACCAACTTATTTGATATAGAGGAGGCTTCATTTATTAAGGTGCTTTCTCTGGCTAAGAGAATTGCCAGAGTGATGCCGGAAGTTCTCGGCTGTTCCGGAATAAACCTGTTTCATTCTGCCGGGAAAATTGCCTGGCAGGAGGTAATGCATTTCCACCTCCATATTGTTCCCCGCTACCGCAGAGAGGAATTGCAAAGACCTTTTGTTTCCACTCCCGCCAACAAGACAGAATTAAAAGAGATTGCCTTAAGATTAAGCCGGAAACTCAGTAATAAATAAAGTTGTTTTCGGGTTCGATACCTGTGGTGCGTTATTTCATCAGTAATCCTATTCCGGCTAAGAGGGTAATGCCATAGATAACGTAACTGAATATCTTTCCTGAAATTCTTTTATTCAGCCAGGCTCCTAACAAGGTTCCTCCTATTACCCAGGGTATCAGGCGAATACTTTCTAAAATTGTCTTCCGGGTAATGATATTACCGGCAATGTAAGGAATTAACTTGGCGCTGTTTCCGACAAAGAAGTAGAGAAGAGCGGTGCCCACAAAGACTCGTTTTTCCAATTTCTGAGGAAGAAGAAAGAGTAATATAATCGGTCCAGCCGTATGGGCGAGGGTAGAGGTAACGCCGGCGATTATTCCCACAGTTACCCCATGCCATATTCTGGGTTTATAAGCAACTGGATTGACTTTGCGGCGAACTTTCAACTGAACGTATAGCTGAATCAGCACAATAACAACACAGATAACCCCGATGAATACACGTAACGTTCTTTCTCCATCGGTCAGTAATCCAAACTTCTTTAAGAGCAAAGAACCGATGCCTATGCCCAGAATACAGCCCGGAATAAGCATTGAGAGGTTACGGAAATTCTGCGTCCTGGGATAATGTAAGAGAGAAAAGATATCCCCGGTGATTAATAAAGGAAGCAGCACCCCTAACATCCGGGTTGGAGAGATGGCGATGGTCATCAAAGGGACTGCCAGTATAGCTATGCCGGCTCCAAAACCCGCTTTAGAGACGCCCACAAGTATACTTGCAATCCAGCAGAGTAATGTAGAAGTCATATCAGTTTTTGATAGTCTATCACAATAAAACTAATAAAGGAAAATTTTTGGAAATGATTCCTGAATCCGTGGTAAAATTGATTGGAATTTCAAGGAGGGATAATGCCGGAATTACCTGAGGTGGAAACGATTAAGCGGCAGTTGAAAAGAGATATCCTAAATAAAAAGATAAAAGAGATTATCGTAATAAAAAACAAATTAATCAAAGGAACCTCCCCGCAAACTTTCAAATCAAAAGTTGAAGGAAAATCTATCCGGGATGTCTCAAGAAGAGGCAAAGTTTTAATCATAAAACTGGAAGAAGACTTATTCCTTATTTTTCACTTAAAAATCAGCGGCTGGCTTGTCCTGAGTGAAAAGATAGAAAAATTCTCTGCCGTTGCCTTTAGATTTGAGGATAATAAACTATTGAATTTTTGCGACACCCGGTTATTCGGGGAAATCCGGCTCATTGATGATTGGAGAAAATTCCCTTTCCTCAAAGAGATGGGACCGGAGCCCCTGGACTTAAATAGAAAACAATTCGTAGAACTCTTTGAGAAGAAAAAAGGAAAAATAAAGCCCCTTTTGATGGAGCAGAAATTTTTAGCCGGAATAGGCAATATCTACGCCCAGGAATCTCTTTTTTGCGCGGGGATTCACCCGGAGCGAAAAGTAGAGAGGATTAAAAAAGAAGAACTGGAAAAGATTTATCTCTGCCTTATTTCCATCTTAAAAGAAGCGATAAAAAAGAAAGGCACTTCGGCAGATACCTACCGGCAGATTAATGGGGAAGATGGCTCATATCTTCCTTTCCTGAAAGTCTATCAACGCGATAGAAAACCCTGCCTTAAATGCAAAACCCCAATAAAAAGAGAAGTTGTCGGGGGAAGAGGGACCTGCTTTTGCCCCCACTGCCAGAGATAAAAATGTTTAAGATTGTGGGAGACATCTCCTGATGTCGATGGACTGGAGACCTTTCCCACAATGTAGTGCGAACCTTTCAGGTTCGCTTTGAAATTCCATACAATAAATTTAGATTGGAAAAGAAAAGATTTGAAAAACTTGTGGCCGAGGCTATTGAGACTCTCCCGGAGAAATTTCAAAAGAAGATACAAAATCTCAATGTAGCGGTAGAGGATGAGCCTTCCGATGAGATTCTTCGGCAACAAGGAATAGGACAAAGCAATACTCTGCTGGGATTGTATCACGGCGTTCCTCTGAAAAATAGAGGTGTGAGTTATACCAACGTCCTTCCCGATAAGATAATTATCTATCAGAAGCCTATCGAAAGATTATGCCGGGACGAAAACGAAATAAAGGAGAAGGTCAGGGAAGTTTTTAGGCATGAACTCGGACATCATTTTGGTATGAGTGAACAGGATTTGCGCTCGATTTAATCAACACTTGACTTTTGAATATTTCTGGGGATATAATCAGGATGGAAATGAATAATAAGGAAAAAGGGAGCTTACCATTACCTGAGATATTGGCTATCAATATCTGCGATCAAATTATTCGTGATAAAAATACCAAGAACTTAACCACAAAGCCACCAAGACTCAAAGAGCACCAAGAAAAACTAAAATAGCAACCACGAATTACGCGAATTAATCGAATT
>PFWI01000027.1 GCA_002791075.1 bacterium (Candidatus Ratteibacteria) CG_4_9_14_3_um_filter_41_21
GGGTTAGCCATTGCAAAGACAATTGAATTTTTTGCCATAGATTTAACCATTTCCTGATTTACCAAATTAGGAGCCGAGACCCCGATAAAAAGGTCTGCTCCTCTCATTGCCTTCCTTAAATCTCCTTTTAAATTGCAATGGGTAATGCTGGCAATTTCTTTTTTGGCAAAATTCATATTAGTCTTTCTACCTTGATGGATAGTTCCTTTTCTGTCGCAGAGAATAATATTTTTTGCTCCGGCCTGATGAAGGAACTTTGCTGTGGCAATGCCGGCGGCTCCGGCTCCGTTAATCACAATTTTAATTGCCGAGAGTTTCTTTTTTACAATTTTTAGGGCATTGATGGTGGCGGCCAGAACCACCACTGCCGTTCCGTGCTGGTCATCATGGAAAACAGGAATGGAAAGACTCTTTCTTAGTTTTTCTTCGACTAAAAAACATCGGGGGGAAGAGATGTCCTCTAAATTGATGCCGCCTAAAGAGGGAGTGATGAGGGAAATTGCCTTTACTATTTCGGGGACGTTTTGGGTAGCCAGGCAGATGGGAATGGCGTCAATCCCGGAGAATTCCTTAAAGAGAATGCATTTACCTTCCATCACCGGCAGTGCAGCTTCCGGACCAATATTTCCCAAGCCAAGGACAGCGCTGCCGTCGGTAATTACCGCAATCGTATTGCCTTTATTGGTGTAGTCATAGACCGATGCTCTTTTTTTTGCGATTATTCGGGAAGGGCCGGCAACACCCGGGGTATAAGCAAGAGAAAGGTCTAATAAGGTTTTTAAGGAAACCCGGCTTTTAATCTCCAGCTTCCCTTTCGTCTTTTTGTGAAGAAGAATAGAACGCTTCTCTAAGTTCATAGTATAGGAATTTTCTTTTTTGGACGCTAGAATAACATCAGGATAAAATAAGGATTCTAATGAAGTCATTGCGAGCGAGGTCCCTACGAATAGTCATTGCGAGCGAAAGCGAAGTCCCGAAGGGATCCCTTTGGGACAATCTCGCTCAGGATAAACTCCGCAATCTCATAAGATTGCGGAGCCTGCCCCGAGCCTGTTATTTGAGATTGCCACAGTCGTCCCCCTTGCTTTCTTACGATAAGAGAAGAAGGGGGGACTCCTTCGCAATGACAGACGAAGGGGTCTTACTCCTCGCAATGACAGTTACACCGTTATCTGCGTGTATCTGCGTTAATCTGCGTCCGATTTAACTCACTTAAAGAAAGTGTATTTCATAATAAAGGAAGCAAAGACGATGGAGATAATTGACATTAATTTAATGAGGATGTTTAAGGAGGGACCCGCGGTATCCTTGAAAGGGTCGCCCACCGTATCTCCGATGACCGCAGCCTTATGCTGAGCCGAGCCTTTGCCGCCAAGATTGCCTTTCTCAATATATTTTTTGCTGTTGTCCCAGATTGCCCCGGAATTGGCAAAAGTTACCGCAACCACAAATCCGCAAGCAAGGGCTCCGGTGAGGAGTCCGATGACCCCTTCCAGCCCTAAAAATATTCCTACCATAATGGGAAGAATAATAGTTATTAAAGAAGGAAACATCATTTCTTTCAGAGCGCCAGCGGTGCAAATATCTACGGCTTTAGCATATTCTGGTTTTGCTTTTCCTTCCATTAGACCAACAATCTCTTTGAATTGTCTTCTTACTTCCAGGACAATCTTTTGTGCAGTTCTGCCCACCGCCCGAATCGCCAAAGAGGAGAAGAAAAAGGGATACATTGCTCCGATGAAAAGTCCGGCCATTAATCGGGGATTCATCAAAGAGAGTTCTATTTTTCCCCCGTATTGGAGAATCTGACTTCGGTAAGCGGCAATAAGAGCCAGAGCGGTTAAGGCGGCAGAACCAATGGCAAAGCCTTTTCCGGTAGCTGCGGTGGTATTACCCAGCGCATCCAGGCTATCAGTTCTCTCCCGCACAATGGGGGGCTGATGGGTCATCTCGGCATTTCCTCCGGCATTATCCGCTACCGGCCCATAGGAATCGGTAGCCAGAGTAATCCCTAAAGTAGAGAGCATCCCGACGGCGGTGATGGCGATACCATAAAGCCCCAGGAAAATGTTTTTACTCCCTCCCGCCAAGTAGAAACTAAGCAGAGAAGCAATCGCGACGGTAAGTACGGGGAGAAAAGTGGAACTCATTCCCCAGGAATATCCTTCCAGAATGACCGTGGCCGTTCCGGTTTTGGAGGCCTCCGCGACCAATCTGGTGGGGGGGTAATTATCGGAAGTATAGTACTCGGCAAAGAAACCAATAAGATTACCCGCAATCAGCCCGCAGAGAATTGCCCAATAAATTCCTAAGTATTGTGGTCCTAAGACCTTTAACACGATGGGCAACGATAAACCTGCTACCAGAATTCCGGTAATATAGACTCCGCGGCGCATTGCTGAGAGAAGGGCGGCTTGCGTAGCATTCTCTTTGGCGTGCACCAGGAAAAAACCTATTAAAGAGGCGAGAATCCCGGAGGCGCCAATCAAAATAGGCAAAAACATTCCCGAAAAAGAAAGTCCGGCGGCAAGGGAGAGAGCCATTGCCGCTACGATAGAATCAAGATAAGACTCATATAAATCCGCTCCCATCCCCGCAATATCCCCGACGTTATCTCCCACGTTATCGGCAATGGTTGCCGGGTTTCTGGCGTCATCTTCGGGAATGCCGACTTCTACTTTACCCACTAAATCTGCTCCTACGTCAGCTCCTTTAGTATAGATGCCACCTCCAACCCGGGCAAAGAGCGCCTGCGCGGAAGCGCCCATTCCCGCAGAGAAAAGGGTAGAGGCAATGTTAAACATTCGGGTTGCCGGTTCCAGGGAACGATAGACCCATTGCAGAAAAAGGTACCAAACACTGACATTAAGAAGGGCTAAAGAAACGACAATAAGGCCCATCACACTTCCCGAGGAAAAGCCGATGCGCAAGGCCTTATTTAAAGAGTTCTTGGCGCTTTCCGTCATTCGGTTGGAGGATAAAGTGGCGACATTCATTCCGATAAATCCGGCTAAAGCAGAGAAAAGAAGTCCGCTAACAAAAGCCAAAGGAGCATATACAGGCAAGAATTTCTTTTGACTCAAAACAACGAGGACAAGGAAGACAAAAAATCCGCAAACTGCAACGGATTTATATTCTCTTTTGAGAAATGCCGATGCTCCTTCTCTCACCGCAGCGGCCACTTTCTTCATTTCAAGACTGCCCTCGTCCTGGTTCTTAATCCAGGCAATCAGAAAACTGACAAAAATAAAAGTAATCAAAACCGTCAAAAAAGGTACAAAATCAATTAAATTCATTTTTTCTCCTAATTGAAACTGCATAGGAATTTCCTTTTTTTATTATTATCCACCAATAACACACGAATAAGAACTGACAGTGCAACTGTCATTGCGAGCGAATGACAATGAGCGTGGCAATCCCTCACTTCTATGAAAAAGATGAGATTGCCACGTCGCTATCGCTCCTCGCAACGACTTCGTCGGATTGCTTCGGTCTATGACCTCGCAATGACTACTCTTATATTATTCTTTAATTCTCTTTTTTCGTGTTCATTAGTGTTCATTCGTGGTTCCATTGTTTTTTAATTGAACTTGGACATTGTTTTTTCCGTTCCTGTTTCCAGCAAGGACTCAACTGCGTCAACAACTGCCTCTAACACCTTTTTTAATTCTTTATTTTCTTCTTTTTTGAAAGAGGAAAGCACGTAATCGGTTAACTTGTCTTCCTCGGGAAAGCCAATGCCGATGCGCAAGCGAGAGAAATCATTAGTTCCCAGGCAGGCAATAATTGACTCTAACCCATTATGTCCTCCCGCGCTTCCTTTTGCACGAAGACGAATTTTTCCCAGAGGGAGGCTTAAGTCGTCGCAGAGAATAAGAATTTCCTCTTTTTTAATTCTATGTTTTTTTAGAAAGGTTCTTACCGGAATGCCGCTATTATTCATAAAGGCGAGGGGTTTAAGGAGGATAACCTCCTTTTCTTTAATCCTCCCCTGGCCAATTTCACTTTTATACCGAAGGCTTCGACGAAAGGATAGGTGATTTTTAGAAGCGAGATAATCAATGGCGAGAAAACCGGCATTGTGCCGGGTGCTATGATATCTTCTTCCCGGATTGCCCAGACCAATAATCAACCACACTTTATTTTATCGCAAAATTACTTCTTCTTCTCTTTTTTTTCTGCTTTTTTATCTTTCTCGGGTTCTTCTGACTCTTTGTCTTTTTCTGCAGGTTTTTCCTCTTCCTTTTTCTTCCTTCTCTCCTCGGCTTCTTCCTCTGAGATTACTTCAGGTTCTGCTTCTTCTCCCTCTGGGGCGACTTCCTCCTCTTCTTTCCTGGGAGCAAGAACTGAAACTACCACGTTGGTGGGCTCGTTAAGAATTTTTACATTCTCTTTTCCTAAGTTACTTACGTAGAGGATATCGCCAATTTTTAAAGAGGAGATATCAACTTCAATTTTTTCCGGGATATGAGCGGGGAGAGCCTCAACTTCCATTTCCCAGAGCATCTGGTCTAATACGCCTCCCTCTTTTACCCCCGGAGATTCTCCGATTAACGTTACCGGCACCTTAGCCGTAATCGGTTTGTCCAGAGCAACCTCGTGGAAATCCAGATGCAGAATCTCATCCTTGATTAAGTTTCGCTGCGTTTCCTTTAAGACTACACTTTTTTTGATAATTTTATTATCCTTTTTGATTTTGAGTTCAAGAAGGCCGCTGCTCTTTCCGGATAAATGTTGCAGAATCATCCGAAAATCCTTGTTCTTCAAACTCAAGGGAATAGATTCTTGCTCTTTCCCGTAGAGAATGGCGGGAAGATAGCCTTTTTCCCTTAGTTTTTTTACCATCCTGGTGCCTTTTTCTTTTCTGACTTCTGCTTCTATTATCGTTTCCATAAATTCCTTCTGGACGCGGATAATATCAGGATAAAATCATGATTAAAGAACTTAGCCCCCTCACCTCCATCCTCTCCCCTTGGGGAGAGGAAATTAATTAGGTGAGGGGGAACTTTGAAATTCCATACAATAAATTAAAAATAATGTAACCACGAATGGACACTAATGAACACGAAAAAAGAGAATTAAAGAATAATATAAGAGTAGTCATTGCGAGGTCATAGACCGAAGCAATCCGACGAAGTCGTTGCGAGGAGCGATAGCGACGTGGCAATCTCATCTTTTTCATAGAAGTGAGGGATTGCCACGCTCATTGTCATTCGCTCGCAATGACAGTTGCACTGTCAGTTCTTATTCGTGTTTATTCGTGGCTAATTAATTGTTTTAAATCCTGTAAATCTGCGTCCTATTAAATTTTTCCTTGCTTAAATTATTAATTTTATGTTATTCTACTACTGTTTTTAAAAAAGGTCAAGTATGGAAAAATTGGATAAAATTGGCTTAAGAATTAAAAAGGTGTTTGACGGCAAGGATCAATGCCGGGAAAAGGCTCTTGTTCTATCGCGCCAGGTTATCCGGTTGAGTTCGGAAATAATCAAGATGACTCATCGGGGAAAATTTCCGGAAGCCTTTGGCATCCTGAAAAAATCAAGGAAGACTCTAAAAGATGCCCAGGAAAGCCTCAAAATATATTCCGATATTTATTATGCCGGTTTTCTTCAAGCGGCTGAAAAAGAATATGCGGAAGCATCGATTTTCTTTTCCATTATTAAAAAGAAAAATTTACCCACCCCGGAAACCTTGAAAATCGGAGAATCTTCTTATCTCTGCGGGATGGGAGAGGCGATCGGAGAAATGCGACGATATATCCTTGATTCTATCCGCAAGGACAAATTAACTGATTGTGAAAGGTCGCTTGATTTGATGGATGAACTTTATTATTTTCTCTTCTCCTTTGACTATCCTGAGCCTTTAGTCAGGGGACTGCGACGAACGGTTGACAACGCCCGGGGGATTATTGAGAGGACGCGCGCCGACGTTACCAATAGCGTCAGGCAAAAGAGATTAGAGGAAAAATTATAAAAGCAACCACGAATTTCTCGAATTGTACGAATTATTAAAGATTAATAATAAGAACAGGTCATTGCGAGTCCGCCACTGTATCATAGGCGGACGTGGCAATCTCGAGATTGCTTCTTCGTTTCACTCATCGCAATGACACTTCGTGTCAGTTCTTAATTAGAGAAATTCGTGACAATATCGTGGTTAGAAATCTGTGGATAAAATTATGAAAAAGATTGGGGTTTTAACTGGCGGAGGTGATGCTCCGGGGATGAATGCCGCTATCCGGGCGGTAGTAAGGACAGCAATTTATTTCGGGTGGGAAGTAGCGGGAATTGAAGAAGGATTTTACGGCCTTGTTTTCCATAAGTTCCGAAAACTTGATTCCTCCTCGGTAAGCGGAATTATCAATAGAGGGGGAACCATTTTGCATTCGGTAAGATGTCCTGAATTTAGAGAAAAAAAGAATCAGAAGAAAGCGGTAGAAAACATCCAAAAAGAAAAGATTGATGGACTGGTCGTTATCGGAGGAGACGGTTCTTCGAAAGGCGCCGCAGCCCTTTCAAGTTACGGTATTCCGGTCTCCTTTATTCCTGCCTCGATTGATAATGATATTTTTGGAACGGATGAAACGATAGGATTTGATACCGCGGCCAATACGGCTTTGGACGCCATTGACAAAATCAGGGATACCGCTACCAGCCACAAAAGGATTTTTTTGGTTGAGGTAATGGGAAGAAAAAGCGGCTTTTTAGCTCTTGAGGTTGGACTGGCTGCGGGAGCGGAGGTAATTTTGATTCCCGAGGTTAAATTTAAGATTGAGGAAATCTGCACTATTTTAAAGAAAGGTAGAAAAAGAGGGAAAAAAAGTTATGTCATCGTTGTTGCCGAAGGGGCAGGAAAAATCTCGGAAATTGGGAAGGAAATTGAAAAAAGGATTAAGGGCGAAATCAGAATAACTATTCTTGGTTATCTCCAGAGAGGAGGTTCTCCCTCTGCTGATAGCAGGAATTTAGCTTCCCGGTTCGGAACTTTTGCCGTTTCCCTTCTCAAGGAAAGAAAGAGAGGAAGAATGGTTGGGATGAAGGAAGGAAAAGTTATCTCCGTCCCGATTGAGGAAATCTGCCGGCATAGAAAAAAAATAGATCTTCAACTCTACCAATGGGCAAAAATTTTAAGTCTTTGACAAAAACAGGCTAATGAGGTAAAATAAAAATGTTTTACACCTTGGCAAAATTCTTAGGATTTCTTATTTTTAAACTTCTTTTTCGCTTCGGGGTGACGGGAAGGGAAAACATTCCTAAAACCGGGGGATTCTTAATTGCGGCTAATCATCTTAGTTTTTTAGACCCTCCTTTATTGGCGCTGGCCAGTCCGCGAAAAGTTTTTTATGCCGCAAAGAAGGGTGTGGAACATGCTCTCCCTCACTTTATCCTTAAACGACTAGGTGCTTTTCGAATTGAGAAAGGAATTAGAACCGCAATGCAACTTTTGAAAATGGGAAAACCGATTGTTATTTTCCCGGAGGGAGCCAGAAGTAGCGATGGTTCCCTGAACAAACCTTATTCCGGGATTGGTTTTCTGGCAATTAAAGCGAAAGTTCCGGCTATTCCCACATTAATTAAGGGAACGGAAAAAGCGTTGCCGAAAAAAGGGAAGATGATTAGGCCGAGAAAAGTAGAAGTAATTTTTGGTCAACCCTTGTTCCCGCAATATTCTGAGAAAAAAAATGGTTACCAGGAGATGAGTGAAGAGGTGATGAGGAGAATTCAGGTATTGAAAGGAGATGATTGAAGTAATTATTGCCGAAGATACCGGCTTCTGTTATGGGGTTAAGAGGGCGATTGACCTGCTTAACCGAAGATTAAAAAATAAAAAAGAAGTGTTTTCTCTGGGACCGGTTATTCACAACCGCTTGGTAGGAAAGGAATTAAAGGGGAAAGGATTAAAGATTGTAGAGAATCCTTCTCAGATTAAAAGTGAACTTCTGGTTCGTTGCCATGGACTCCACCCGGTCTTAATTGAAGAGGCAAGAAAAAGAAAAATAAAAATTATTGACGCTACCTGCCCCTTCCTGAGGATGGTGCAGAGAAGGATAAGGTATCTTGTCGCCAACGGCTATCGGGTTATTATTGTTGGGGATTCCAACCATCCTGAGGTAAAGGCATTGGCTGGCTTTGCCCATGATGAAGCGATCATAATAGATAAAAGTTCAAAGTTCAAAGTTAAAAGTTTAGAGTTCAAGAAGGTGGGGGTGGTGGGGCAGACCACGATAAACACCAGGGAATATCATCGCATCGTTACCGGCCTTTATAAGAAACTTAAACCAGAGGAATTTTTAGTTTTTAATACGATCTGCAAAATCACCGAGAAGAGACAGAGAGAGGTGGGATACCTCTCCAGAAAAGTTAATTTCTTCCTTGTTTTAGGAAGCAAAGAGAGTTCTAATACCAGAACCCTCTTTGAGCTTTGCAGGAAAAAGCGGCCGTCTTTTCTTATTGAGGAACCTTCCCAGATTAAGGAAGAATGGTTTACCCCGATTAGAGATAAGTCTTTAACGGAGCCTGAGGGAAAAGTACGTGTTGGATTGCTTTCAGGAACCTCTACTCCTGGCTGGCTCGTTAAAGAAACTGCCGATACTCTGGCAAAACTGAATTAAGCAACCACGAATTGCTCGAATTTTACGAATTAAGAATTTTATTATAAATCTTTAGTTTTTTAAATTAGAGTAATTCGTATAATTCGTGGTTAGAAAAAGAAAAATGAATAAAGAGTTAACTGAAATTTTGGATAAGAAACTGAAAGCATTTAGAAAAGGGAATTTGATTAAAGGGGAAGTAGTGCGAATTGATCAGGAAGGGGTAATTCTTGATGCGGGCTATAAATCCGAAGGCTTGATTCCAAACTCTGAAATTAAAGGTCCTACAAAGTTTAAGGTTGGAGATGAGGTCGATGTAGTTATTGAATCGCTGGAGCCAAACGACAATGGCCTTCTCCTTTTTTCTAAAGAAAAAGCCGATCTTTTGCTTAACTGGAACCGCATTGAGAAAACCTATGAGACCGATTCTTCCATTGAGGGAAAAGTTGTGCAGATGGTTAGGGGAGGTTTCAAAGTAGATATTGGCGTACTTGCTTTTCTTCCCGGCTCCCAGGCTGATATCAAACCCTTAACTGAACCTCAAGGTTTTCTTGGTGAGAAGTACCAATTTAAAATTCTTAAGATTGACCCTTTCAAGAAGAACGTGGTTCTATCCCGTCGTAATCTCCTGGAGGAAGAAGAGAAAAAAAAGCACCTTTCCACTCTTTTGAAATTGAAGGAAGGAGAATGGGTTAAAGCAAAAGTAAAAGATATTGTTGATTATGGGGCGTTTATCGAGAAGGATGGCGCTACCGGATTTTTGGGTATCAATGAAATGAGTTGGGGGAAGATAAGTCATCCCTCACAACTTTTAAGAGTCGGGCAGGAAATTGAAATTTTGGTTCTGAAAGTTGATCGGGAGAAAGGGGAAATTTCCTTCGGGCTAAAGCAAAAAACTCCTGACCCCTGGGAGAAAATTGAAGAAAAATATCCGGTTGGTTCTAAGGCAAGAGGGAAAGTTGTAAATATTACTGAGTATGGCGCTTTTATTAAACTGGAAGAAGGATTGGAAGGACTGCTTCACATTTCGGAACTCTCCTGGATTGGACATATCAAACATTCTTCTGAAATCGTTGCCATGGGCGACGAATTAGAACTTATTGTTATTGGACTTGAGCAAGAGGCTCGGAAAATCTCATTTTCCTTAAAGAGATTGGAGCCAAATCCCTGGGAAAAGATTAAGGAGAAATATCCACCCGGGACAAAGTTTAAGGGAAAGGTTGTTAGCCTTACTGCTTATGGAGCCTTTATTGAGATAGAGAAAGGAATTAATGGCCTTCTTCATATCTCTAACATCTCCCCGGAAAAAATTGAACATCCCTCGGATGTTTTGAAAAAAGGGGACAAAATAGACGTGGTTATGCTTTCGGTGGATCCCGAAAGGAGAAAAGTTGCTCTGGGTATGAAACAATTAAATGAAAAGATGTAGCGGTGCGATTTATCGCGCGAATAAATCAAAATAATAGGGAGAAGGAAAAATGGAAGTGATTATTAAGAAAAATTATGATGAGATGAGTAAGGAAGCGGCAAAAGTTGTTAAGAAAAGGATTTTAAAGAAACTAAATCTGGTCTTAGGCCTTGCTACGGGAAGCACTCCGCTGGGCCTCTATCAAGAATTGGTGAGGATGCATAAGGAGGAAGACCTAAGTTTTAAAAAGGTGAAAACTTTTAACCTTGATGAGTACTATGGTTTAGATCCTGACCATCCTCAAAGTTACCGTTATTTCATGAATGCCAATCTCTTTTCCCAGATTGATATTGATTTAGCCAACACCCATGTTCCCGATGGATTGGCCAAGGATATCGGCAAATATTGTCTTGAATACGAAGAGGAAATTGAGAAATACGGCGGAATTGACCTTCAGGTTCTGGGGATTGGTTCCGATGGGCACATTGGGTTTAATGAACCCGGCTCTTCTCTCGGCTCTCGCACTCGGATTAAGACTCTGAATGAGCAAACGGTAGCAGATAATAGCCGTTTCTTCAAAAACATTGACGAAGTTCCGAAATATGCAATTACGATGGGGGTAGGCACCATCATTGATGCCAAAGAGATTATCCTTTTGGCTTCAGGTAAAAACAAGAGCAGGGTTGTTGCCCAGGCGATTGAGGGACCGGTGACGAGTCAGATTACCGCATCAATGTTGCAGGTTCATCCCAAAGTGATGGTTATCTTGGATGAAGATGCTGCTTCCCTGCTGAAGAAAAGGGATTATTATAAATTTGTTGTTGAGAGCGTAGAAAAGTTTTAGCAAGAATAGATGCTGAGAAAAGTAAATTTTTTTCTTCTTTTCTTTCTTTTTTACACTAGTTCTCTTTATGCCGAGACAAAACCTGTTTTTCTGCTTCCCATTAAAGGGGTAATTAACCCGATTACCAGCCGGCAAATTAGTGAAGGGATTACCTACGCGAGCAAGAAGAAAGCCAATCTTCTGATTATCAGATTAGATACCCCGGGGGGGCTTCTTGTCTCTACCCGGGTAATCGTTGAGGAGATAATGTCGGCGGATATTCCGGTTGCTGTTTACGTAGCCCCCTCCGGCGCCCAGTGTGCTTCCGCAGGAACTTTTATTGCTCTTGCATCTCCCATTTTAGCGATGGCTCCGGCGACAAATATCGGCGCGGCCCATCCGGTAATGATTATAGGGCGTATGGGTAAGGAGATGGAGGAGAAGGTGGTAAATGACGCGGTCAGTTTCATCAAGGGAATTGCCAAAAAGAACCATCGCAATAGTCGATGGGCTGAGGATGCGGTAAGAAAGAGTCTATCTGTAACCGAGGATGAGGCGCTTAAATTAGGCGTAATTGACCTTATTGCCAAAGATGAGAATGAACTTCTGTCAAAATTAGACGGAAGAGAAGTTTTTATTCTCGGGAAAACGATAATTTTGCGGACGAAGGACCGAAAAATTATTCCTCTGCGCATAAGACCGGGGGAAAAACTTCTGCAGAGTTTAAGCGACCCGAACATTGCTTATATTTTTCTAATTCTGGGTATTTGGGGGATTATTGCCGAGTTCTCCAGCCCGGGTATTGGCTTTCCCGGGATTGTCGGCGCAATCTGCCTGATCCTTTCCTTCTTTGCTTTTCATTCCCTACCCATCAATATTGCCGGGTTTTTGCTTATCTTTTTAGCTATTACTTTCTTTATCCTGGAGGTGAAAATTGTCTCGTATGGTCTCCTGACTATCGGCGGCATTGTATCAATGATTTTAGGTTCTTTTATGCTTATTAAACCGTTCTCATTTATTCTGGGGATTTCTACTCCTCTTATCTTCGGGGTTTCTATCTTTAGCGCGTTTTTATTTCTTTTTGTCCTTTTCTTCGCCATTAATGCCCATCGAAAAAAAGTTACTACCGGGAAAGAAGGTCTGATTGGCGAAATTGGGGAGGCCCGGACCGAGTTTAATCCAACGGGTAAACTCTATGTTCATGGCGAATATTGGAACGGGAGAGTTTTGGATGATTCAATTAAAAAAGGAGAAAAAGTCAAGGTAATCAAAATAGACGGAAGAGAGCTATTAGTAAAAAAGGTAGAATAATTAAATAGTATAAAGAAATATTAGTTTGAGATGTTGGCAAGCCCCCTTAAAAGATTAAAAAATTATTCTATCCTTTTGGAGAAAATCAGAGGAGGAGAACACTCCTTTTCTTTAGAGGGGCTTTGGGGTTCCTCCAAATCTCTCCTCATTTCCTCCCTCTTTGATGACTTAAAGACGCCTTCCTTAATTATCGCTGAAAATCCCGAAGAGGCCGAGAAGTTTTTCTCCGATTTCCTTACATTTTTGGGAAAAGAAAAAACCAGGCTCTTTCCTTTCCCGGAAGTTCTTCCTTCCGAAGAATTAAAACCTCCTGCCCCGATTTTACATGAGCGGCTAAAAATTCTCGGGGAATTAGAAGAAAACAGCAATCCTAAGGTTATCGTTGCCCCGATTCAGGCTGTTTTGCCCAAAACTGTTTCTCCTTTAGTTCTTAAGAAAGAGAAAATCTCTCTGGCCGTCGGAAATTCCCTTAACCGGAAAAAACTAATTGAGGAATTTCTTAATTTTGGATACGAGAGAGCCGAGATTGTTGAAGAGAAGAATAATTTTACTTTGCGAGCAGGTATTATTGATATTTTCCCTTCCACTTTCCCTCTCCCGGTAAGGATTGAGATTTCCCGGGAACAAATTGCCTCTCTTCGCCTTTTTGATCCCGGGAATCAGCGTTCGGTAAAGAGAATAAATTCCTGCGAGATTCTACCTAAAGATGAACTGAACTTTAAGAAAAATAAAAATGCGGATTCCTTTCTCTCACATTTCCCGTCTGAAACTTTAATTTTCCTTAACCAACTTTCCCGTACAAAATTTGAGGCAGAAAAATATTGGCAGAAGGTTCCTGAAAAAAAGAAAGACTCTTATCTGTCCTGGGATAAATTCAACTCGCTCCTCGCCAAAAGGCATCTCTTTTACCTTTCCACCTTTCCCGTCGGAACCCCCGGAGAGAAAATCTCCTTTCTGACCAAATCGGTAGAATCCGTTAAAGTTCCGGAACTTTTCTCTAAGTATAAATGCCCCCTCCCTTCTCTTCCCCTCCCTCGAGGGGAGGGGATAAAGGGGAGGGTGAAAATTTTCTTCTCCAATGAAGGTCAGAAAGAGAGGTTTGAGCAACTATTGCAGGAGAAAAAAATTCCCCAAAATAAGTTTAAACTGCTTATCGGCAATGTTTCTTCCGGCTTTTCTTTCCCGGAGATTCCTTTAACCGTGCTTACCGACCATGAAATTTTCTCCCGCTATCAAAACCGAAGAGTAAGACCGCTTTTTAAAGAGGCGTCAGCCATCCTGAGATTTGACGACTTGAAAAGAGGAGATTATCTGGTCCATATTAACGAGGGAGTCGGACGGTTTTTAGGATTAAAGAAGATGAATTTTGCCGGGAGGAAGCAGGAATTTATCAGCATGGAATATGCCGGAGGAACTCGGCTTTATCTCCCCGTCTCCCGCATTAACCTCATCCAGAAGTACGTTGGTTCCGCAAAACCTCCCCGGCTTTCAACCCTGGGAACTAAAACCTGGCTGAAAACAAAGCAGAAGATTACCGGAAGACTGCGGGACCTTGCCTCCGAGCTTTTGGAAATCTACGCTTATCGCAAGAAAAAGAAAGGATTTGCCTTCTCTGCTGATACCGATTGGCAGAGGGAATTTGAACATGCTTTTATCTACGAGGAAACACTTGACCAGAAAAAAGCCGTAAAAGAGTTGAAGAGAGATATGGAAAATCTTATGCCGATGGACCGGCTTCTTTGCGGGGATGTTGGTTACGGGAAGACCGAGGTAGCGATGAGAGCTTCTTTTAAGAGTCTGATGGACAATAAGCAGGTTGCGCTTTTAGTCCCCACCACCATTCTGGCCATCCAGCATTTAACTACCTTTAAAGAAAGGTTTGCGGACTACCCGGTTAATATTGAGCTCCTCTCGCGGTTTAAGACCAAAACCGAGCAAAAAAGAATTATTCAGGAACTAAAACAAGGGAAAATTGACATTATTATCGGGACCCATAGACTCTTAGGGGAGGATATAAAGTTTTCTGACTTAGGACTTTTAATTATTGACGAGGAACAGCGCTTCGGCGTTATTCATAAAGAAAAATTAAGGGTGGTTTATAAGAATATTGACATTCTCGCCTTGTCCGCCACACCGATTCCCAGAACGCTTCATCTTTCCCTTGCCGGAATCCGGGACCTTTCCCAGATTAATACCCCGCCCAAGGAGAGACTTTCCGTGGTTACCTATTGCGCTGAATATAACGAATCTCTGATCAGAGAAGCAGTTCTTCGGGAAATGGAAAGAGGGGGGCAGGTTTATTATCTTCACAATCGGGTCTATAATATTCAAGAAGTCGCTATTGCTTTGAAGAAATTACTCCCTGAAGCTAAAATTGGCATCGTCCATGGCCAATTGCCGGAGAAAAAATTAGAGGAAGTAATGCTAAAATTCATTAAAGGCGAGATTAACCTTCTCCTGGCTACCACCATTATTGAGTCCGGGCTGGATATCCCTAATGCCAATACCATTATTATTGAAGGCGCCGAGGATTTTGGTCTGGCTGACCTTTACCAGTTGCGCGGTCGGGTAGGGCGATATAAAAAAAGAGCCTACGCTTACGTATTTATTTCCCGGGACGCCCTTCTTACTTCTGAGGCAAAAAGCCGTCTGAAAGCCATTGAGGAATTTTCTACCCTGGGAAGCGGGCTTAAACTAGCCATCCGGGATTTAGAAATCAGGGGAGCGGGCAATATTCTGGGAAGGGAACAGCATGGTTTTATTGAGAC